>JALJPA010000330.1 GCA_022969215.1 Colwellia sp.
CCATTCGTTGATCGACTTAGGTGAGTGCTTAATTACTTCAAACTTTCGTGTACTTGAATTACCCACTTGAACGCAGACATCGTGTTTATCATTTGCCCAATCAATACCAATATAAACTGAAAACTTAGTCATAATTACCTCCAATTGTTATTGTCAGCATGTATGCCAAAGCTTTTCGAAAGCGATATAGATAGCGTTTATGGGCAAGCCCTGAGTATTCGTTTTTAAGCTAAGGCGTCCCTATGACATCGAAAGTAAAGCGGTAACCATCGAAATGATATCGTATCAATATTCGTATGAAATAGGCACATGATCTGAACACCCTAATTATAGGTTTATTCAGACTGAAAGGACTATATCGTATCATTGTTAACATAGAACATGAGTAACAGAGCCTTCTTCAATTAGCCAAAAGCGGAAGTTAGCTTTTGAGTATTAACGGCAGTTCAGAGATCCTAAAGCTTCATATTTCAATTAAAATTCATATCAATTCATATCAATTCATAACTAAAATTATGACCAAAACTTTTGCATGGCGTTAGATATCAAATCCCCAAAGCAGACATTGGAATTATTTAAGTTTTGAATAAATATAGAGTATTAAGTCTAAGGCGCTTTCGCCCCCATAACGCCTCAAGGATGATGATCACTTTGTGGGCCTTTTAGACATCAGCCGCTAGTGATGAGCTATTGATAGGTTTGTTGTGTGGCTGATATCTAAAAACCTTAACCAAGAAGTCATAAAAACGAAATAGTGAAACGTCAGCTATCGTATCTAAGTGAACATAAATACGCCTAATTTTGAGAACTAATTTAGGTCAGCAAAGTGGTAAAAGTAGCTTTAGCTTTTAACCAATGGATAGTTAAAATTAGTTCACCGCTAAGGACTTCTTGGTGCGCTTTGCGGAAGTAAATGGATATTTTCTCTAATGTCTGCTTTGTGATCCGTTAGTTACAGCAATAGCTACAATGAAATACAGCCACCTAATTATGTTTCTATATGAAAACAAATTTCAATTACTGTTTGTTAATATTAATTCGCCAACCAAACTTGTTGACGAGCTCCTCTGTGTCAGAATATTTTACAGTGATACCTTATTAAGTATTGGGTGAATTATCATCATATTGAAATTAATGGATTTTTTATTTTTGGTATGGATTATGTATATAATTGAGAAGATTATTAAAGTTTATTTTAGCTATTATCCATCAGATTATGAGAGGAATATAAAATGAAATTTAAATTTTTAAACACGGCGTTAGCCACTGTTATTTTACTCGGCTCTAGCTTTTTTGCCAATGCAGGGTTAATAACAATAGGTGCTTTGACGTTAGATCAAGCCGGTGATAGCTATGTGAAGGACAGCTTGAACGGATTGGACTGGTTGCGCTGGGATGAAGTTAAAACACTTAATTATAGCCAAATTGTTACGGAGCTAGCTCCTGGTGGGACATACGATGGATGGAGGATTGCGCGTAACGATGATGCAAATTTATTTATCGATGCACTGTTTAGTGGTTGGCACGCCGATACGTGTAATTCAACAACTCTCACCGAGAATTGTTGGACTGGGAGTAGCCCACCATATGATTTTGTGGATTTTACCGCGTTATTGGGAATCTCTTACGACGCAACCCCGACATATAACTTTGCTTGGTTTTTAAGCGATAATGGGGGCAACCGAGAAGTTGGTTACATAGAAATCCACGACGTAGATGGTAGCGAGCAGATCACCGTTCACAAGAATAACGAATGGAGTAGTTTTACTTCGTCCGACAATTACTCAGCCTCGGGCGTCAGCTCCGCGCATCCTATTGGGTTTCAGTTAGTAAGGGATTCGTTTAACATACCAGAGCCGTCATCACTTGCTATTCTTACATTAGGAATTATTGGTTTAGCATCACGTAGATTTAAGAAACAATCTTAAGTAATTAGTTTTACAATCGAAATTAATGAACGACGATGGTATGCCTGAGATTTTATTAGCAAAGCCATGCAAGCCAATGTTGTCGAATGACTGTTAGAAATAACATCAAGAAGCATCTTCCAATTTGGCAGATGCTTTTTTTGCTCATAAAGCTGCGTTATTCGACGAATGTGATTCTGTAATGTCAGCTATAAGCCGTAAAACTACCACAAGCAACCTAAAATTCCTGCCGTTTCTTACGACCGCTTTGTGGTAGCTAGTGACCTTAGAACAATGAACACTGGTAGATTTTCCTCACAAAAAGCTAACGTCAAAAAAGTGCGCGAAGCGGAATTGAGTAACCTATAAGTCTAAACTTCCGCACTTTACTTGATAGCAGTCATTACAGTTTTGATTTAGAAAGCTGATTTTCAATCGGTAGATCATTTTGTGTCAATATGGAAAAGGAAACAGTGATGTAATGAATCATGTTGATGACTTGGAGGTATGACCCTTTCGCTCCAATGTCATAAGAAGAATGTTTTATTTTTCAGATTCGATAGATATATTTTTTCTCTCAAAGTCAATTATCACACGTTTTCGACTCTCACCCCAACGGTATCCTCCGATAGCTCCATCTCCACGTATTACACGATGACAAGGGATGACAAGTGCTACGTTGTTGCCAGCACAGGCATTTGCAACTGCTCTGAAAGCTTTAGGTGCTCCAATAGCTTGAGCGATTTCACCGTAAGACATGACTTTTCCATAAGGGATACTACGGAGAAAATCCCATACTTTTTTTTGAAATGCAGTTCCTCTTACATCTAGGGGTATAGCTAAATTAATTGATGTTCCATCTATATATAAGTTAAGTAACGTTAACCAATGACTCAACTGCTCTTCATTTTTTGAGGACATCAGCACTATTTCCGCACAAGGATATTCTGACACTAGTTTAGCTAATAACTGATGCTCGAATTCTCCAAATTGCAAAAATGATAGCCCTTTATTTGTAGCTGCAATTAAAACAAGGCCTAAGTTAGTGATACCAACAGCATATGAAATCTGAATACCATCACCACCTTCTCGGTATTTTTTTGGCGTCATGCCTAAATGACTATTCATTCGACCATAAATGACGGAAGTAGACTCAATACCCGATTCAAAGATAGCATCTGTAACACTACCGGAAGTTCTCAAATTTACCTTTAATGTATTCAACTGAACTTGATCGATATAACTTTTTGGTGTGACATCAAGATATTTTTTAAATAATCTATGTAATTGAAATTGAGTCAGCCCAATAGAACTTGCTAATTTCAGCGCGGTTAAGGGCCCTTCTGTATGCTCTTCGATATTACGGCAAACATGTAAAAGCTTTATTAATCCGGTGTCCTGATTTGCATTACGTTCAGGTTTGCAGCATTTACAGGCTTGATATCCATCATTGTAAGCCGATGAAGTGTCCTCAAAATAAATAACATTTTCTCTTAGCAGTGCTTTAGTACTACATGACGGATTACAAAATATTTTTGTTGTTTTAACACCGTAATAAAATTGAAAGTCGAATGCTGAATCTTGTTCAACTATCGCTTTCCAGTAGACGTCATTAGACATATTGATAACCGTTAATTTTGTTGAATACTGACATTGTATGTTTGAAAATCATGCTATTTCTATCTGATAATTACGCCTAACTAATATTAGTACGCATTATTCAAAGCGATTGATAGTTATTTTCGATCAAGCCTTAAAGCATAACATCCATACGCCGTAAACCTGGCCATAATAAATTTAACCTCGATATGTGCTAAAAACTCACTAATAGTTAGCTCAGCGTTTATAGGAGAGACTACACGCGCATCATAGATACCTTCTTCATTATCGTATGCCCTCAAAACTAAGTTATCGCCAAAATAATCATTTCCAGAATTACTGGCTAAAAGAATTTGATCATAACTAATTGCTTCATCAGATTGATTTGCAAGAACATAAACTGCTCCGTAT
>JALJPA010000331.1 GCA_022969215.1 Colwellia sp.
ATCCCTAAAGAAGAGATAATCGCCAAAAAAGAGATAATAATTAATATTATTAAATAGAAATAACCTTTTGTAAATTGTCAATGTTATTGTTGAAACTCGCTTGACGACTTCAAACCAATTTGAATATATAAGGCCCTGCTGATTGCAGGAGAAGAGAATCTGGGAAGATGGGAAGCGGAATTCGCTTCCCCCTGGTGACGATTGAGAGTTGCATTGCCAATTCTGAAGCAAAACTAGGTTGTTTTTCGGTCCTGTGACGAGGGTGGGACATTTTTTGGGTGACGGCCTCCCCCATTAGTATGTCGATTTTTTTTTCTTTGGGTGACAAAAAACGGCATATTCGATCATTTCAGTGGCAAAAATCATTCGAATGCACGTTTTGTATTTCAATTTCTTGAAAAAATCACAAAACGTATTGTAAAGCAATTTATATGTTGGCGATAAATTTTCATCACTTAACGTGCGTAAAATCCCTATTATCAGTGGTCACAGAGAGATATTTTGGCAAAACAATTGTGTTGCGGTAGGTTTGTCAGCCGGATTTTTAGAGCCGCTGGAAGCTTCAGCTTTAGTTATGGTGGAGCTTGCGGCACAAATGATCAGTGAACAATTGCCCGCATCAAGAGTGGTGATGGATATTGTAGCTAAACGTTTTAATGAAACTGCGTTATACCGCTGGGATAGAATCATTGATTTCTTAAAACTACATTATATTTTAAGTGAAAGAACCGAGCCATTTTGGACCGATAATCGAGATGCCAAAACCATTCCGCAAAGCTTACAAGACTTGATGACAGAGTGGCAATACCGCGCGCCAGCCGATCATGATTTCACCAGTAATAATGAAGTATTTCCTGCGGCCAGTTATCAATATGTTCTTTATGGTATGGGCTTTAAAAGTGATTATTGTCATACCCCCTATACACTTGATGACCGTGAATTTGCTAATAGTCAGTTCATGAAAAATAAAGTCTTAATTGATAAAGCGTTATCATCATTACCGAATAACCGAGAGTTATTAGAAAAAATTAAAACCTATGGTTTTAGTCGTATTTAACTCAGTTTAATAAGTTAGGTTTTCATAACCAGTTGAAATTGTAGTATCACGTAAAAGAGTAATCATAAATGGCACAGTTAATTGCGATAGATAATAAAAACCACCTGAATTTAAAAGTAGATGCCAGTAAAGCCGAATTACATGGTGCTAATTTGCACCTAGTACCTGCGGTAATGTCAGAGTTTAGCAATATGGCAGTACAGTATCCCTTAATGATAACCAAACATGCCGATACTGGACAATTTGTCTGTGCTGGCATGTTGGGTTTTGAAGCCGGAGAGAACTTATTTTGGCAAGAAGGGGAATGGCAAGGGCTATACCTGCCTTTACAAATTAGGCGGCAGCCCTTCTTTCTCGGTAATCCTGAAGAAAGTGCAACTCAAGTGGCTTCAGGAGATTATGTTGTCTGTTTTGATAGTGACAGTCCAGCAATATCAGCCGATGAAGGTCAGCCATTATTTAATGAAAACGGTACAGATACAGAGTGTTTTCAGGAAGCTAAATCTTGCCTAGTACAGCTATTACAAGGCGAGTTAGCAAATAAAAAGTTAGTTGAAATGTTAGAAAAAATGCAGCTATTGCAAGTAATGAAAATGGAGATTACTTTTGCTAATCAACAAAGCACAACTTTAAACGGTTTGTATACGGTTAATGAAGAAAAGTTGGCTGCATTACCGGAGGAAAAAATCGCTATTTTGCATAAAGCAGGTTTACTGCCGGCCATTTATGCCTTAATCATTTCTCTTGGGCAAATGCATAATTTGATTAATCTGAAAAACAAACGTCTAGCTTATTAACTAATTATTAAGCCGCTCTCATGTATTTTGTAAGGTATATCGATGTTTAATTTTAGTTTAAATGATCAGCCAGAAATCACTAAAATTACTATTGGAGCAGAGAAAACACCTTTACTGATTATTGATGATTTTGCCAACTCAGTCACTGATCTAATTGGTTTTGCTGGTGAGGGGGCATCTTTTCAGGCGGATAATAAAAATTTTTACCCCGGTAAACGTAAGTTAATGCCTAAGGAATATGGGGAGAAAATATGCAGTCAGTATTTGCCATTATTTCAATCTTATTTTGGTTTTCCTCTTGTTAGTTCAGCCAAAACGGTTATGTCAGCTTTAGCACTTGCTGATACGCCTGCCGAGCAATTGCGACCAATGCAAATGCTGCCACATATTGATAACCCGCAAAGTAATCAACTTGCTATAGTGCACTATTTGTGTGACAAAAAACATGGTGGCACGGCTTTTTATCGTCATAAAAAAAGCGGTTTTGAGGCCATTACGCAAGCGCGTTTATATCCCTATGCTAGCCAAGTAAAAAAAGAAGCTATTGCTAATCAAATACATAAAAACCCACATTATATGAGTGGTAGCGACAACATGTTCGAACAGCTATATTCAGTAGAAGCATGTGTAAATAGAGCGATTATCTATCCCAGTAATTTATTGCATTCAGGCAATATAAATACGGCTTTAGGTTTGTCATCGACGCCGAAAAAAGGTCGTTTAACTATTGGTAGTTTTATTTTGCTTGAGTAACACTTTTGCCCTTTTGTATTTTTTTATCAGCCACACTAGCGGAAAATTATTTGCCATTCGTCTTAAAGGTAAGCAATAGATAAAAAATAAAATTCACGCTTAGCTAAAACTAAAAAGTGATAACAAACATTATGACAAAAGAAAATACACTACATAACAGTTTTATGGCCGTTAGGCAGACTATGCTCAGAGTGATCTCGCGTATTGTGCCACCGCGGGAAGTTGAAGACATTGTCCAAGAAACTTACGTACGTATATGCCAAATTGAAAACAAAGAAGCCATTAAACAGCCGCGTTCATTTTTATTAAAAACGGCAAAAAATTTAGCCATAGATCACCTAAAGCGGGCTGAAGTGAGATTGGTTGATGCCGTAGACGATATGGCTGAATTTGAGCATTTTGTTAGTGCTGATGATGCCATATATCAGCAAGTCGCTACGGACGAAGAGTTTAGTCAATACTGCCAAGCAATAAGGCAGTTGCCGATACAATGTCGTAAGGTATTTGTTTTAAAGAAAGTTTATGGTTACTCGCAAAAAGAAATTGTGAAAAAATTGTCTATTAGTGAAAGTACAGTAGAAAAACATATAGCCTTAGGCGTTAAACGCTGTACCTATTTTATGATGCAACTAACTAAAGAAGAAAGAACGGAAACAATGAAAAATAGTAAAAAAAACCATCAGTTGAGAGGAGATCGCTCATGACTAACGTTTATTCCCTCAATAATAATGACGATGATGTTATGTTTGATCAAGCTAGCTTATGGGTAGCCAGAATGGATCGAAACTTAACTGAGTCTGAGCAAACTGAATTTAGGCTATGGTTGGCAGAAAATGCTCAACATCAAAAGTTGATCATAGAAATGGCCAGCATGTGGGACAAAATGGACTCCCTTGACCGTTTAGCTGATCTTTTTCCTGCTGCCAATAAAGCAGAAACTAAAGTCAGTTCAGCAAAATGGCCAATAGCGTTAGCCGCTTCATTGGTCATGGCATTACTGGTAGCTTTCTTTACCGATAATAATTTGAATTGGTTATGGCAAGAAGAACAACAGTTTGTTCGTTACCAAACAGCGGTGGGTGAGAGCAGCACTATTTATTTATCGGATAATTCCAAGGTATTGCTTAATACTGATAGTGTTTTATTAGTACGTTATACCGATGATTATCGATTGCTTAATTTACAGCGCGGTGAGCTGCATGTCGAAGTTGCCCATGATAAATCTAGACCGCTCAGTGTAGTTGTTAATCAAAAAGTCATTCAAGCAGTAGGTACTGCTTTTAGTGTGCAGGTCAAGGTAAGTGA
>JALJPA010000332.1 GCA_022969215.1 Colwellia sp.
AATCTAGCCACTGCAGGATTAGGCTCAATAATATTCCCCTGTGCGTCAGCAACGATGACAGCAAGGTCAATATGTACTAATAAAGCCTCTAAAAACTCACTTTGTTGTTCGGCATTAAATCTCGCCGTTTGCATTTGTTTTTTAACCTGGTCGAGGTGCAGTCGCATTGGATGCTGGGCACTAAAGCCAAGAGTGTTGTCACCATTTGCTAGCGCTCTTATCACTTGAAAAAGCTGCCTATCTTGTCGTTTAAACAAAGAAAATAAAGAGCCGAGCAGTGAAGTTGTCACAACTAATAACAGTAACCAAGCTGGTGATATACCTGCGCTGATATACATACCAGTTAGTAACATAATTAAAATCATTAAGGCGGTAAGGGTTGCACTCAATAATAAGAGTGGCCGGCTGTTTATGTTATTCATAACGTACCATTTTTTCTCTAGTTTAGTTTGGCTAGCTTGAGCTCGGTAGAAAACTTGGGCCAGTGAAAGCTCTTTACTGCTATTGGGTTAATCACAGGCCATACTTTTCCAATCGGCGGTACATAGCCCCCCGAGTTAGGCCCAGTGCTTTCGCGGCTTGGCTGACATTTCCTTGATGGTATTTTAAGGAAGCTCCGACAGCACGCTGCTCCAAGGTCTCTAAATTAAAAGTGTCGTAATCATTACTGTCTAGCTTGGCAGTAAGTGACTTTACCTGCTTAAGATGAGGAATATTTTCATTGTCATGCGTTACTTCATATTCACCTTCAGGGGCTACTTCTTTAGTCACCACAGAACGAATATCTAATAAATCACCATCAGTTAAAATGACCGCGCGCTCAATAGCATGGGCAAGTTCTCTGACATTTCCCGGCCAAGTGTAGCGACACAGAGCGAGCATATCGTCGGGGGCAATAGTTAGACTGCTTTTATATTTATGACAGAAATAATCAAGATAATACTGTGCCAGTAATGGAATATCATCAACCCGCTCACGTAATGGCGGTAAACGAATTTCCACAGTATTAATACGATAAAGCAAGTCTTGTCTGAAACGACTTTGGGCAACAGCTTGTGGTAAATTATCGTTAGTCGCGCAAATTAAGCGAATATCAACCTCTATGCTTTTACTGCCACCAACAGGAGTTATCTGACGATTTTGTAATACTGCCAATAAAGTTGTTTGCTGGCTCAAAGGTAAGTTACTCAGTTCATCTAAAAATAAGCTACCACCATGGGCAAGCTCAAAGCGCCCTACCCTATCGATTTTAGCGTCGGTAAATGCGCCTTTTTTATGACCAAATAATTCGCTTTCAAATAAATTTTGTGCAATTGAGCCCATGTCTAAACTAATAAACGCCTGCTCACTACGTTTGCTTGCTAAATGTATCGCATGAGCCGCCAGCTCCTTACCCGTGCCACTTTCGCCAGTAATCAAAATATTAGCATCCGTTTGTGCGGCTTTTTCTATAGTGGCAAAGACCTGCTTCATCGCAAGACTCTGTCCTAAAAATTCAAATTTTTGACCGTTAAGTGCCTGGTTTAATCCCTGGGTTTTCCGGGTAAGTTTACCGACTTTTTGTTTATCTTTTGCATGAGAAAATGCCGCGGCAATGACTGCTAATAACTGTTCATTTTTCCAAGGCTTGGCAATAAAGTCAGCTGCGCCAGCTTTAATGGCATCGACAGCGAGCTTGATGTCGCCGTAGGCAGTCATCAATACCACAACTACAGAGGGGTCTTGGGTTAGAATTTTTTTCAGCCAATAAAAACCTTCCTGACCACTAATAGCATCACGATCAAAGTTCATATCAAGCAAGATCACTTCTACTTGGTGCTCGTCAAGTGTCTTACCAATATCAAAAGGGTTATCCGTAGTGATTACTGTTTGATAATGCTGTTTAAGTAATAACTGCACTGCCACCAAAATATCAGGATTATCATCAACAACTAAGATTGCGCCCGCTTGCTTCATTTTCAACGTCCTTTTTCTAAAGTTACTTTTTAGTCTACCCTACTTTCAATTAACCCGTCTAGAACAAAACCGTCCATAAATGGACGGTTCGATTTATGGCTACTGTTCTATTAGTGGACACTAATTTCATAGAGGAAAACTTAAAAACAACCTAACTGCATGTTTTAACTTTAAATTAACCCATTGGCACAAGTCTTGTAATTACTTGTAGTAATCAACAATAAAAATCACAAGTAAAGCTAGCTGTGAATTAGTAGCATTAAGCTAATGGATAACTTACATGGATAAGAAAATAACCCGCTCTCCCCTGCAGAAGTATTTAAAGCCTAGCTTGATTGGCATAATGATTTTTATCGTCACCATAACTGCCTATGGGTTTAGCCAATCAAGTACTGGCGGACGTAGCCATAACTTAGCTTTCAATAGCATCACCATAAGTGAGGTCGTTCAAGGAGCCTTTATTGATGCCTTAAACCTTCGTGGTCAAGTAGTACCAAAAACAACCATTTATCTAGATACCGCAGCAGGCGGACAAATTGAACAACGCTTAGTTGAACAAGGTGAGTATGTCGAAAAAGGTCAGCCTTTAGTGCGTTTGAGTAATACCAACTTACAACTCGATGTGATGGGGCGAGAAGCACAAGTGACAGAGCAGCTTAATTTTTTACGTAATACCCAGATGAATATGGCAACTAGCCAATTAAACTTACGTCGTGATTTACTCGAGATTGAATTACAAATCAGGCACCTACAACGACGAGCAAAACAATCATCAACCTTAGTCAATAAAGGCTTATTGGCCAAAGATCGATTAGCAGAAATAGAAGATGACCTGAGTTACTATCAAGCCCGAAAAAAGCTGACCATAGAGCGCCAACAACAAGAAAACAGCATACGTAAGGTACAAGTTAAGCAATTAGAGGAAAGCGCTGTAATGCTGGAAAAAAACCTACAGTTTGCTCGTGCCAACCTAGATAACTTGTTAATAAAGGCGCCAGTTTCAGGTTATTTAAGTGAGCTTAATGTTGAGATTGGTGAATCGAAGGAGCGTGGTGCCCGTCTTGGGCAAATTGACATTCCCAATGAATATAAATTAGTAATACGCCTTGATGAATTTTATCTAAACCAAGTACAACGAGGCTTAGCCGTTATTGTTGAGCTAGAAATGGGCAATATCGAAGCGAAAGTCACTAAGATTGATAGTCGGGTCAATCAATCACAATTTCAAATTGAAGTCGATTTACCTCAAGGCACTGGCAGTATAAAACGTGGCCAAAGTATTGATATTGATTTAATGCTTGGTGGCAATAAAAAAAATGCTTTACTGCTTAATCGCGGTGCTTTCTTTACCAGCAGTGGTGGCAATTGGGTTTACCTTATAGCAGCAGATGGCAGCAGTGCCGTGCGTCGTGATATTAGTCTCGGCAAAAAGAATCAACACTATTTTGAAGTATTGTCAGGCCTGGCATTAGGAGATCGAGTGATCACCTCAAGCTACGGTAACTTCGACAAAGCTCAGCAATTGAAATTGAATTAAAGCAATTTAAATTACATTAACTTAGATAGATTAAAGGAATAATAATAATGATTAAAATAACCAACTTAAGCCGGATTTTTCGTACCTTAGATTTAGAGACAACCGCATTGAGCAATATCAATTTAACGGTTAAAGATGGCGAATTTGTTGCCATTATGGGACCTTCTGGCTGTGGTAAGTCTACTTTATTATCTATTTTGGGCATGCTCGACTCACCGTCAAGTGGTAGTTTTGAGTTTGCTGGTACTGATATTTCCAGCTTTAACGAAAAACAACTCGCTAACCTGCGCAAAGCTTCTATTGGTTTTGTTTTCCAAAGCTTTAATTTAATTGATGAATTAACGGTTTATGAAAATGTCGAACTACCATTGCAATATCAAAAAATTAGCAAGAGCGAGCGTAAAAATCGGGTC
>JALJPA010000333.1 GCA_022969215.1 Colwellia sp.
TCTGTGTTTAGGATTTAAGACTCCACGGTAACTCGTTATTTAGTTAGCCCAGACACTTAGAACAGACACAACTAGAGAGTGAAAAATAAGGATTTTTTGACTGTACTTAAAACATACCTTGATGTTCTAAGCGAGTTTGACCTAATATCTGACCATCAAGCAGATAGACTTTACGTTTCGCCATTTCAGCATAACGTTTGTCGTGAGTGACTACACAGAGGGTGGTTCCTTGGTTATTTAACGTTTCAAGAATCGCTATGATCTGGTCACTACTTTTTGAATCCAGATTACCCGTTGGCTCATCCACTAACAAAATAGAGGGTTCAGCGACGAGGGCGCGAGCTATCGCAATACATTGTTGTTGACCACCAGAGAGTTGTGTTGGCCTGTGTCCAGCTTTGGCTGTCATACCAACAAGATCCAAACAATAGTCCACATTTTCTTTTATTTTTTTATCACTAGCTGGATGCTTAGCGTAGCGTAATGGCAGAGCAATATTGGCATAGACACTTAATTCATCTATCAGGTTAAATTGCTGAAAGATAAAGCCGATTTTTTTATTTCTGATAGCGGCAGCCTGTTCCAAGCTGAGTTTAGTGACATCTACACCTTCGAAAAAATACCTACCTGTGGTGGGGGAATCTAATAGCCCCATAATAGATAACAAGGTAGATTTTCCACAACCCGAGGGGCCAGAAATGGAAATATACTCACCTTGCTGAATTTCAATGTCTATGTCTAGCAGAGCATGGGTGAGCATGTCATCTGTGCTAAACACCTTGTTTAGTTGCTGCATTTTAATGATGGGAGTTGTCATTGATACGCTCTGTGGTGCTATTGTTTTGGATAAAAAATCTAAAAGTTACTTAATTATTAATTTAGTGATTAACTTAGGAATTATACTCAAATTGATTGGAAATTCATTTATATTCTTAGTCATTAAAGTTACTTAAGTATATGAGGTGACACTCTAACATCAGAACAATATGCTCAGGATAATTGCTCCTGCATTATCTAATAAGGTACTTCCTATACCGTCTGCATTGTCTAATAAGTCACATCCCTGTGACATACCATTCATCTGAATATAAAAAAGATGGGCCATGCCCATCTTTTCTTTTCATACTTTAGTTATTACCTTAAAACAAGGACGCTTAATCGCTACCCCGCAGGCTAAATATTGCCGGCTGATTAATGTATTGTCTTAATGGCCAGTAACAGGCAAATAAGGTCACTAGAATGATCAAAACTAAAGTCACCACCATCATCGGCACCATTTGCCAAGAAAGGAATGGCTGAATGTATTCACTCAACCCTATATAGGCAAGAGCAAACAATATAATACTACCAACAAAGCCAACTAATACCGCCTTGGTATTATCGCCAATAATCAAAGTGATCAAATGTTTGCGTGTTGCACCTATTGCCATACGGGCGCCTAATTCAAATCGTCTAAGTTGGGTGCCGTAACTTAAAATTCCGTATAAACCGATGCCTGCTAATAAAAATACCAAACTAGCCAATATCGCGGTAGTCACTGCTGTCGTTATTTCAGAGAATAAGCTCTGCGTAAGAATGTCAGAGGAAGCATTAAAACTAAACACTGAGTATCTTGAATCAACTTCTGCTAACAGTTTACCTAGTTGCTCACGACTAACTGTCTGTCCAGGTTTAAGTTTAAGCATAAAAGACTCTCCGCCAAGGCTGGTAGGTATATAAGCTCTTGCTACGCCAGAATCAACAGCTTCACTGTTATGGTCCTGAGGAGTATCACCGGGTATTGCAATATCTTTAACAATACCTATTATTTTAAGCGGTTCTGGACGACCCGTTGATATTTGTAAACCTAAGACATCACCATCAGCTTGTAGCTGCTTGGCAAATGATTGGTTAACAATCATCACATTGTTTTCATCTTTGAGGTCGACAAGAGTAAAGTTATCTCCTTGTATTAATGGTTGCTCGATCATATTGAAATACCTATGATCCGCACCTTTTAAATAAGGCGTGTATCTCTCATTATCAGCAACATTCGTTAATGCTCTAACACTAAAACCCTCTATTGGAGAACGTCCTTGAGAAATAGACTCTACTTGCGGTAAGGCCTCAAGTTTCTCCATTACCTCAGCCATAATAGGTATCGACTCTTCTTGAGTTGGAAAGTCTGTCGATGAAAAATTTAAAACCAAGGTTGAGATATTCTCGGTGGCAAAACCTATTGGTGCATTGATGGTTTTCATGGCGTCTTTTAGCAAACTAAAGTTAGCAAATACTAAAACAGTAGCTAATGCGACTTGGCTAGCGATTAATACTTGGCGAGTTTTTTTAGATACTTGCAAACCACTGCCCTTACCACTGCTTTGTAAGGTGGTATTTAGCGCACGGTAATTAATCATGCGGATACTTAATTTAGAGAAAAATAAGGCAAAAATAATAGTCACTAATACAGCACAGCCTAAAGTAATAGGGTTAAGTGCTAGTTCATTAACTCGAGGTAATACTGCGCCTAAATATTGCTGCATAATATAAAAGCCAGTCTGGGCAATCACTAAGGCAAGTACTATCGACATAAACATCAGCAAGGTCGTTTCAGCAAGCATTGCTTTGAATAAGTGTTTTCTAGTTGCCCCTATCGCAGCTTGAATCGCCATTTGACGTTGCTTTTCTGCTGTTCTAGACATAAATAAATTAGAAATATTAGCACAAGCGATTAATACCAAGCCGATAACTCCCGCTAGCAACATTACCGCAATCGATTCACTTTGTCCGAGAATAACTTCTTTAACCGAACGCACACGCATTTCAATTGACCAGCCTTTGAAAAAGTCGGTATCAGCAACACCTTCTATCCAACGATTACTCACTAACGGCGTTAACAACTGTTTTGCTTGGCTTGGGCTAACACCTTCTTTCAATAAACCGAGAAATTTAAGGTTTCCACTGATGTTACCGAAACTCTCTCTCTCTCTTTCTCTTGCATAATTATAATCCCATGGCATCAATACGTTAGTTTTTCGGCCAATCTCAGCCAGCTCAGGCTCGACAAAATCCTTGCCTAATACACCAATAATTCGGTAACTAATGCCGCTTAAGGTGATTTTTTGTTCAAGAATATCAGCACTGCCATCAAACTCATTTTGCCAAGTGTTATAACTCAACATAGCCACAGGGTTATAGGTATCAATAGCTTCGCTTGCTTCAAAGGTTCTACCAAGCGCCAAAGGCGAGGCTAAAATCTGATGAAACTCAGGGGTAACATAAGTCGCATTAATCAACGGCTGGCTGCTATGAGAAATGATGACATCGCCGCCATAACTCAGCATTGCCGCTCGCTCGAATGCTTCTTTGCTTTTGTATAAGTGCACTAAGCCAGGATAGGTGAAGGCAACCGCTTTGGTCTCATTTTTTGTGCCAAGCAGTTTATGTTCGGCAACAAATAAACGGTCTTGCTCTGGATAGGGTAGTGGCTCAACTAGCAACAAGTAGTTGAGCGTTACTGCACATAATAAGGCCCCTAGGGTAATACCCATAGTCATTAATACGGTTAATACAAAGCCAGGTTTCTTTTTTAAACTGGCCCAGGCCTGTTTATGTTGATGAATGAATGTCCTCATACTGCCACCTTTAATGGTTCATCTTTAACGATCTGACCGTCGAGTAATTTAAGTTGAATATTCGCCATATTGGCATAACGTGCATCATGGGTAACCATACATATGGTGGTACCATTTTTATTGAGCTCAGCTAATACCGCCATTACCGTGTCACCACTTTTTGAATCAAGGTTACCTGTCGGTTCATCAACAAGTAACACTGCAGGTTCAGCCACTAAAGCACGAGCAATAGCAACACGTTGTTGCTGACCACCTGATAACTGAGATGGGAAATGCTTCGCACG
>JALJPA010000334.1 GCA_022969215.1 Colwellia sp.
CTAACAGTAAATAAATTTCTGCGCGTTTTTTGATGTAATCTGGCGCCAGGTATTCATGGCGAAGTAACTTGTTTAATATTGCTAACGCTTGCTCGTATTTACCGGTACTTTTTAGTAGTACCATTAACATTTCTTGCGCGGCTATATTATTAGCATCAATTCTTAGTAATTCATGCAATTGGTAAATTGCGGAGTCAGCGCTACCTAAAATCACCTCTGTTTTGGCCAGCAAATATTTAGCACTGGTGTGATCGGGTTTTTTCTTTATCAAGGTCAACAAAATACTTTTCGCTAATTGTGGTTTACGCATTTCCAGCAAAGCAGATGCCTGATTATAACGAGCGGCAAGGTGGTCTGGTTGCTGTTGTAACAGTTGTGCCAACACTTGTAATGCCCGTTGTGGCTGATCAATCTTGATTAAGGCTGCGGCCATGGCATTTAACAATTCAACATTATTGGGGTATTCGGTTAACAGTTGGTTGATCAGTAAGCCCGCTGCTCGAGGTTGATTATTTTTAATATAGAGATTGATTAAGTCACTTTCAAAGGCATTGTTACGGCTTGTTTTATTGGCCTGTGTCAGTAGCGCAATGGCTTGTTCGAAATGATTGCGACTAAACAACATACGTGCTTCAACTAACAAGAGTTTTTCTTCGTTAGGGTATTGTGCCTTGAGTATCGGCAGCAGTTCTTCACATCTTATTTGCGTGCGGTTTTCTATATACAGATCACAAAGTAAAATAGATAAATTTAAGTCGGTGTGAATATTCTTTTTGTGTTTATCGAGTATATCTCGAGCGTAGCCGAGCTGATTTAGTTGTATGTAAGCATGGGCTGCAACGGCAACCGCTTGAAAGTTATCGGGGTTGTAAGAGAGGTATTGCACCATTTCCCTGATCGCACTTTCATAGTTTTTCAATAGGTAAGAGGCCAAGCCGTTAATAAAGATAATCTCATTGTTTTCTACCAATGTCAGCTCTGAGACTAAACTTATTTGATTATTAAGATCGTTGAGGATTTGCTTAGCAAACTCTTCCTGATTTGTCGACATTAATAGGTTTGCTTTCAGTAATTTTGCTCTCGGGTCGTGTGGTGATTGGATTAAGACCTGCTCAATTAACGCCAAGGCTTGCTCACTTTCCTTTAGGAGAATAAAAATGGACGCCAAGCTGCGTTTAGCATCTACATAGTCAGGCTGTAAACTGAGCACTTTTTGAAATGCCTCTCGTGCTTTTTCTATGTTATTTTGCTGTTTATATATTTGCCCTTGTAAATGCCAGGCGATGTAATCTTCACCATTCATTTCAAATGAAATAGCAATTAAATCAATTGCTTTCTGCAACTGTTCAACTTTTATATAATAGCCAACTAAACTATTAACGACATCGGCATTGTTCGGAGATTGCCTTAGGGAAATCTTAAGCTCTGTTAGCTCCTGAACCGGCTGCTTTAACATGCCGTAAGCACGCGCTTTAAGCATGTGCCACTGGGTACTAGTTGCTTGACTCAAGGTGTAGTTATCGCCTAAGTTAAGCACCAGGAGAGGTTTGTTTTGGTGCAATAATGATTCAGCCAAAGGAGACAATATATTCTCGATATCTGCGCCTAAATCTAATGCCTCTTGCAATTCCAACATCGCCCTTAGGGAGTGACCATCTCGTAAAAGTACTTTACCCATTAAAATTTTACCGGGGATATGATCGGGGTTATCCCCTAGGGTATTTTTTAAGTGGATAAAGCTGGTTGGAAAATCCTTTTCATTATAACTTTTCAACGCTTTTTCATAATGCTCTACACTTTCATCTTGATTTTGTGCATTGGCGGGGGTGTTCGCTAAGCCAATAACCATAGCGAAAAAAATGAAAAATAATAAATATTTGTTAAACATTGGCATCCCTTAGCATCTATTAGTTAGCAGAATGAGCAAATAAAATAGCAAGTTGATGATCCGCTTAGAGTATATTTCAACTAAAAACGATCACTTTATTGTGGCCGTTTAGAAATTTTATTGCGGGCCTATTTATTTGCTCATTCGTCTTATGGATAATAAGCCCAAAGCAATTAGCAAAGTTGTTGATGGCTCTGGTATTGTGCTGCCCTTTGCACAACGATTCCAGCGATTGTTCGACATTTCCACCCGATTACTAATAAATTGTGCACAACCTTGCGCATTTGAAAGATGTATTACCGTGCCGCCATCGATAGCGGGATTAAAGAACGAAGGTGAAGTAGTACTCAGCAAAGTGCCTCTATCAGGGGTAAAGTCGGTGAAATCCCATAAGCCGATGCCACCTAAAATTGCGTTGTTAACGTTGAATACTTGATTTCCACCGGTGACCGCGTCAATAAAAAATATTGCGCCCAGTTCATGGATAGTATCCTGTGAATCTAACGTGCCATCACCCAGTAATATCGATGAGTTAGCAAAATCAAAATGCGTTCCATCTCTCATTCTAAAAATCACCATGGTGTCTAGCATGGTTTGTAATATCCAATCGGTATTGTCGAGTAAAAATGCCGCGCTATCCATATCAATATCAATGACCGCAATACCGTCGTTATTCCCCGCTAGATCAATAGCATCTAAGTCAGTGATAACCGCCGCTTGGGCGATTGAACTCAGGTCATTAATATCCGCCTCATGTGCTGAGCCGCCGCCATCTTTAATATTTCGGTTGTCCTTAAAGGTGCCCTCAACAAAGTCTTTGTCCCAGGTGGTGTCTGCGCTTAAACCAACGATCCAATCACGTTGCGCGGCTAATTCCGCCAATAACGTGGTCGGGTCGTTAGAGCTGACCCCATCTAAATTATTTAAATTACCCTGTACGTCATCATCGGGGTCATAATCCGGGTCGTTGGGATCAGTGGGGTCGCCATCATCGGAAAAAAAGCTGTTATTATCTGAAGGGTTTGGAAAACAATCGGCTGCGTCTCGATTACAGTGAATACCAAGGGTGGCATTGACATCAGCATTGGATGAAGTGAATTTTGACAGCCTACCGGTTAACGCGACATTACCACTGTAATCAATGCCTTCATAAACGGGACGCGCACCGGGCATTAAATCGGCAGCACCCACAGTATCGCTACCGTGGTCAGGGTCTTCATCATTAAACCGATTTTCACCAAATGTTGCGTTGGCACCATCGTTAGGCACCCAATAACTGGTAAGGTCTAAACCACCGTTGTAGCCATTGATGCCGCCAACTCGCTGTGAGGGACTGCCGACCGCACTGTTGGAGACCAATTCTTGATCGGCACCAATCTCGACGTTTGACATATCAAAGGCGGCAAATTCATTTTCATCATTACCTTCCCCGGTGGCGATAACTAAGTACTTTTGAGTTTCCGTCGTCGTGACGGTGGCAAATGCATTAACACTTAAACACGAACTCATCAAACTCGTTGCGATTAAAAAGTAAGTGTAGGTTGGGGTCACTTTTTTCTTAAACATGATCATAGTTAATCCTCAATTGGAAAAGAGTAACAGGCCAATAAATCAGTGTAATCGGCCAAAACTCAGATGCAACAATAGCTAACTTTCTCGATACGTATAATATGCAATTTTCATGCGATATTGATAAGCTTATGTAAAGTCATTCTATTCTCTGTTGTGCTTATGTGAAGTTTTAGAAAGTGTAAATATTGTTGACACTATTTATCGCTGAGAAATTGACAATAATGTCTGATTAGACTGAGTATCGGTGACATTTTTAAATTGTTCGTTTGGGCTAAACCGCCATAGAATGATTAAATTTATGTCCGCTGTATGATCGGAAAGTTGACGTTAACATTCAGTGTGTCTTTATGACTCGAATGCGCACCAAGAAGCCCTTAACAAAAGGGCTAATTAATTTGGAATTCACTAATTTTTTTAAAATGAGATGTTAAGGGC
>JALJPA010000335.1 GCA_022969215.1 Colwellia sp.
AGGTAATAGTGCTTTAAAAATATTAGTTTTCATAATAGGTGATGCCGTATATTTTTGATTATTTATTGAACGTAGCTTTTAACTTAGTTATTGAGTCTGGTTATTGAACCGAGCTATTGAACATAACTGGCAGACCATTGTTCAAGAACAGCTTGATAGGGTTTGATGAAGTGCTCCTCAGCAAATTTCCCCTGCTCATTAGCCAACTGACCACGCTCTGCTCGATCATAAACAATTTGAGTTAATGAATGATCTAGGTTCTTCAAGTTTGGTTGATAGGATTTACCTGCAACAGCATTAGCATTATAAATCTCAGGTCGGTATATTTTTTGAAAGGTTCCCATTGTGCTGATAGTGCTTAACAACTCAAGATTAGTGTAATCATTAAGCAAATCACCAAAGAAATGAAAAGCTAAAGGAGCAACACTATTTGGTGGCATAAAATAGCGAACCTGTAAGCCCATTTTTTTGAAATATTGCTCAGTCAAAGAAGATTCATTTGGCTGGTATTCAACACCTAATACGGGATGTTGATTTTCAGTCCTATGATAGGTCTTGTTGTCCGAAACACTGAGACATATTACCGGTGGTTTATTAAAATTCTCCTTGTAAGCGCTCGAATTTACGAAATATTTAAAGAGCTTGCCATGTAGATCGCCAAAACCATCTGGAATGCTAAATTTGGCTTGATCCTTATTATGCTCTAATAGTAATACGCTAAAATCATAATCTCGCACATAAGATGAAAAATTATTCCCTACAATGCCCTCAATGCGTTTGTTATTTTGATGATCAACAATATTCGTTTTCAATATTTCAATCGATGGGAAAGTACGACCACTGCCTTCAATATCGATATCCACGGAGATTATTTCAAGTTCGACAGAATAACGATCGCCTGTGGTGTTATCCCAATGTGCCAAGGCATTAAAACTATTGTCAATCATCTTTAAGGCGTTGCGCAAGTTCACTTGGCGGCTTTTTCCTCTCGCTAAATTAGCAAAGTTTGTAGTGATACGCGTATTGTCTGAAGGCTGATAATTTTCATCAAGAGAAGTGCTCTTAATCGTAAAGGTAAAGTCTGTATTCATGGTGATCCGGTATCCTATTCCTGAGATAAAAGCTGAGGTAGAAGCTTTAGATAAAACTTAAATGTATTGCTTGCTCTTTCTGGATATTCCAATCTTCTTTTCAGAGTTATCAGTCACTAGAGTTAACAGCAGAGTGCAATTTATACGTGGATCGAACCATGATGAAAAGCGCATTTATTTCACATACCCCATGAGAAATATTCACGTCCTTTCTCATTGAATGTTTAAGCGGGTGTCAGTTATATTAATAAGCTTGATAGACACATAACTGCATTTTGCATTGTGATAAACCGTTGATTATTTAAAGAAGTGAACTGAATGAGTGAATTATTGTTGTTGATTTTATATTGCGCGTTACTAGGCAGTGGGGTTGGTTTTTTAGCTGGACTGTTAGGTATTGGTGGAGGGTTAGTTATCGTGCCAGTGCTGAGTAGTATTTTACTTCACTTTGCCATTTTACCCCCTGAGCAGGTGGTCATCGTTGCAATTGCAACCTCATTGGCGTCGATATTATTCACATCAACTTCCTCAGCAATAGCTCATCATAAAAATGGCAATGTACCATGGAACCTAGCCCCTTCGATAATGATAGGAGTTGCCCTTGGTGCACTTATCAGTGGTTTTATGGCAGCACTCTTACCAGGAGATGTTATTCGCCTAGTGTTTTCCGTAAGTGTGGTGCTCATTGCGTTGAAGATGTTTTACAGCAGCACCAAAAGTGACTCTTCTACAGCACGTAAAATGCCCAGTAAAGGTCTATTAACTTTTTTTACCACTATCACTGGCGGGCTGTCTGCCATGATAGGTATCGGTGGAGGTGCACTATTGGTGCCCTTATTGACGTTTTTCTCACTCGATATGAAAAAAGCCATAGGCTGTGCTTCTGCTTGCGGTATTGTCATCGCATTATTTGGTTCGATAGGTTACATCAGCTCAGGTAGTACTCATTTTTCTTTAGCAGATGGGTTTGCTGGGTTCGTATATTTACCTGCTTTATTAGGTATTGTTTGCACTTCTTGGTTTACGGCGCCGTTAGGGGCCAAATCGACACAATATTTACCCGTTTCAACGATAAAGAAAATATTCGCGGCGTTATTGTTAGTTATGGCTGCAAATATGATTATTATTTAATGGATAAGTTATGGAGTTTAAACAAATAGACAAAGCATTTGCTTGATGCCTTGAAAGGTCTTGGAATAGAAACATAACAAAACTGACAAAAGTGACTCTCAACACGTGGCATTCCCAGTTTTATTTGACTTGAGTCGAGTGTTTACGGTGTAAGGGAATAGGTTACGTGGTAGTGTTGCTCGAACCAAATATGGCGTTATGTACCAGTACCTAGGAGAGTTACAGTCAAAATTTTCATTAGTATTCTCACAGTTCTCGGCGGGATAACTTTTATTGCGATATGTTTATTATTAATTATTACATCACCATGGCTAGGTGAAGAAGATAATTTCTTAATTGATAGCTATATTTTATCTCCTCAAAAGAAATACTCAGCAGTTGAATATTCAATCATGGGAGGAGGCGCTGCAGGATATTGTTATAAAAGAGTTGCTGTCGTAAAAGCTGATTTTAAACTTGTTGCTACTACCGAGCAAAGCCAAAATCATAATTATGTATATCGCGGTGATTGTAGTGTCGATATCTCCATACACTGGAAGTCTGAAAGTGAATTATCTATTAAATATAAATCAAATTCACGAATAGGCTTTTCTGGTTGGTTCAGTCCAAAAGACAAATCTGGAAATGTAAATGTTACTTATATTCACGGTACATAACAAGTGCTAAAACGGACAAGTAACAGCTGGCTGCGGTCGTTCCTCGCGCATTATAGCCAAGCATTATTTTCCGCGTAGCAAAGCGTTATGTAGTAAGTGAATATGAAGCAACGTCTGCATTTATAATAATTTTAATATAAAGGGGTAATTAAATGAACTTACTTTCAAAACACACCGATTCTATTTATGCATTATTAAGAATAGTTTCAGGTGTTTTATTTACATTTCATGGTACACAGAAAATATTCGGTTTGCTTGCTAGTCACGAAACCACTTTCGGTTCTCAAATGTGGTTTGGAGGACTAATAGAATTAGTATGCGGCTTATGTTTAATAATTGGATTTCAAACTCGTATTGCCGCTTTCTTATCAAGCGGTACAATGGCTGTAGCTTATATACAATTTCATTGGGCTTTCCGGTTTGATGAAAACTTTTTCCCTGTTATTAATCATGGTGATGCAGCAATACTTTATTGTTTCCTATTTTTATTTATAGCGAGTAAAGGTGGGTGTAAGTGGTGTTTAGACAAAACAGAAAGTGTTGATAAAGCGGCCTAGAAAGTACTTTAAACGGAACAATCAAGTTGGTTAGACTTCCGTTTCGCTTCATCTTTTAGAAAGAGATTTTAGCCTCTTAATGGGGCGTTAGGCCCTGAGGATAATGACTTGAGTAAATGTGTATGATGCATTAATTCGAATTGATAACCCTATAATTGCTTTTGGTTAAAATATTGAAGAGAAAAAATTCTTTGTCGTCTGCTAGTTCTAACAATAAAATCGACAAGGAATAGTTGGCTTTTTCTCCTTCGTCGATTATTCTAACCAACAAAATCCAGCCTGTTATCCGGGTGTTATAAAGCATAGAGAGTCATGTGGTAAATTCAAACACTGAAGCTGAAATAAGTTTCAGATTTAATAACTTAGATAAGATGCAAGC
>JALJPA010000336.1 GCA_022969215.1 Colwellia sp.
ACAGCCGCGTTCCGGTTGGTAATGTTGATGCTAATTGCTGCCATTGATTATTAATGCCCCTTAAGGTACTACCATAGAGTATTGAAACCTGTGATTTAGTGGTTTTCTGTAAGTTTTCAGCGAAACTGTCGGTGATTAAGAAACCCATGACAATCCAATGACTGGGCTCAGGTGAAAATAATGGTACAACCACTAATAAATAAGGCTGGTCATCAATAAAGGCAATAGAGTCGGCTTCACCAAATTCACTATTGCTTGCTTGCTCAATTAACTGAGGTAAATAAAATGGTCGAGCAGTTAAGTTAGGGTGGCTAGTATCAGCAATAATGTTGCCATCCATCGATAGTAGCAACATGACACTTGCCTCTACTCGTTGTTGATAACTTATTAAGGTGGATAATACGGTTTTGTGCTCGTTAGTATTAGCAACAGGTTTAAAGGCGTAATCAGAAGATAAAGCTCTTACCTTTGCTAACAAACTATCTCGGTGCTGTGTTAATGATTTGAAAAAAACATCGGCAGTCACTTGCAGAGCTTCATCAATATTAGTTCTTGCTGTCGCTATATTGGCATCACGAATAACAATAAATAATGCTAATTGTATTGGCACAAAAATCACCAGCACAAAAGCAATAATTCTACTGCGAAAGTGTGAAAACCTAAAAAGCTTATTGATTACCATCCCTCACGTTATCGCCAGCATTGCCAATACTGGACAGCTAAATATTTCAAGGCTGTTAATTCCAACTTACACTTTTAAAGGAAAATGACTAACTTGTAATACAAACTGAATTAATAGCCTCTGCGCTTAACACTTTTGGGTGAACGCCATGCTTTGAACTGTGTTTTTTGTCTTACAGTAAACACTAATTTTTTCGTATATTCATTAATCTCAACCTGTTGTGTGTTTAGCTGGTCACCTTCATTCGATTTTGGGTGCCAGACAACAACTTCGTATTGCCCCTTGGCAAGGTCAGTTAATACCGCTTTTCCGGCTTTATTAGAGATTGAGAACTTATTGGTATCAACGACAAAAACATAAGCTTTCATCCAATCATGAATATTACAAGCCATGGCAACAACACCACTTTTATTAAACACTACTGGCGCGGAGGGATCACCACTATACAGTGGTAATTCAAACTGCTTTGATTTTGAAAAAGAGTAAACTTGATGACGAATATCATCATTGTTAGGAAAGTTTATCGCACTACCCCGCTGTACCACTGTGACATAAGGAATGAACTCTTTATCAACTTGGTCGATAACGATTGAATTATCACTTATTTTTGGTAGCACTTCGTTGATATAAATAACGGCAAATTCTATTGGTTTTTGCTTACTGTCTAACACAGTAACTTGTAGGCTTTGAGCATGACTTTGCCAACAAGACACCAACAAGAAACCAACGAGAGCAAAAGTAGCACACTGAAAAAATTTCATCTAAACCTCCTTAATATCGGTAGTTATAACTGATCGAGTAAGATGTATTTTGATATTTCAGTACATCAGCATGGCCTTGATAACGCTCTATAAACAAGTTGATAGCTGAATGCCTAGTCAGGCTATAACTTAACGAGGCTGAAAAAATATTACTGCTGCCATCAAGTTTATAAACACAACCAACAAATATTTTATCTTTAGTAATAGCTTTGACTTCTTCCACCTCTAGCACCTTAGCAACATTGACCGTATTACAGGCTGAGTGAAAGTCACCTTCTCTCCGCGCATAACTCGCCGATAGCAACCAATCTTGAGCGAGTATGTAGTCTGCAAAAAACGAAGCTTTGAAAAAGCTTTGACTAAAAACATCGCTTGATAGTTCAGACACTACGTTTGGTCCTGACTCACCATCAGTGGAAGTGAAGTCGATACTTGCAGCGAGGGATAATCGATTATTGATATGCTGACCCAGTTCAATACTGGTATAAAAAATATCTTTTGAATTAATATCGTAGTCCACTTCTTTATGACCATAATTGGCATTAAGTTGTAGATATGGCTGATAAAATCCTAAGCCAAATTTATACCTGAAACCAAAATTTGATCCTAAATAAATATCATCCATTTGGTCGAATTCTTGATGCTTTTGTGCCTCAAATTCAAAGGCGATGTGCATGCGGCTAAAACCATCGAGTTGGTAGAAACGGCCAATGACAGTATCGAGCACTAAGGTTTGGTCTTGATGTGAATCATCGTCAAAAGCCGACAGGTTAAGGTTTTCTATATCCGCATAGGAAAGTTGAGTATCAGCTAGCCACTCGACCCACTCACCCTTTTCAGCACCGACGATTGTCGATAATAGAAGACAGCTAGTTACCGCTACAATTAATGTTTTCATAAGTACACCCATCTAATAACTTTTAAATAAGTGAAATCCATTCTTTGGCAAAGTATAGAGGAGAAATGAACAATATTTTGCTACATTCACCCACCTTGTAACGCATTGACTGGTGTTGCTATGTTTTTATTGAGAACTTTTACACTTTCTTTATCCCGATCCTATACTTTTGATTAACTCATTGTGCTTAATTGTGTACAGGACATATGATGAATAGCATTGAACATTTTATAGAAATAGGCATCGCTTTATCGTCAGAGCAAGATCACCGTGTACTATTAGAGAAAATAATTAAAAGTGCCATGGAGCTAGCCAATGCTGATGGCGGCACAATCTATTCAATATCAGACAACAATGAATTAGTTTTTGAAACCATCATCAATAACACCTTAGCGCTTCATTTAGGCGGCACTACAAAGAATGAAATCAACTTCCCACCTATTTCATTATTAAAGTATGGCGAAGTTAATGACAGTGCCCTTGTTGCTATCGCCGCCAAGACTGGGGAGATTATTAATATTGAAGATGCTTATCATTGCGCGGATTACGACTTGAGTGCCGCTAAAGCAATGGATAAAAAAACCGGTTATAGAACTCAATCGGTATTAACCTTACCCATGAAAAACCATCAAGGGGATCTTAACGGCGTTATTCAACTACTCAATGCTAGCAATGAGCAAGGTGACATTATTGCCTTTGATCAAGAAATCGAGAAAACAATTCATGCGCTGTCTTCTTTAGCTGGCGTCATTATTACCAACAAACAGCTTATTGATGAAATGGAAAACTTATTTTCATCTTTTTCTAAGCTCATTGCCTCAGCTATTGATAAAAAATCGCCATACACTGGTGGTCATTGTCGCCGCGTGCCCTTAATCACCATGATGTTGGCTGAAGCTTGTGATGAAATAAATCATGGCCCGCTCGATAGCTTTTCCATGAGTAAAGAGGACTTTCATGAATTAGGTGTTGCGGCTTGGCTACACGACTGTGGCAAGGTTGCTACCCCTGAATATGTTATGGACAAAGCTAAGAAACTTGAAACCATTTTTGATCGAATAGAGCTAGTAAGTGCCCGCTTTGAAATAGTGGCTAGGGATATTTATTCTTCTGATAAGCATGATGATAATCAAAAGGCCTTGTTATTGAAAGCACTGGAGTCTGATCGTGATTTTATCTGCCTTGCCAACACAGGCGGCGAGTTTTTTGATGAAGATAAAATAGAACGGGTTTATAAAATAGCCAAAAATTATCAGGTGACCATCCGAGGGGTAAAACAAGACATAGTAAACGCCGATGAGGTTTACAACTTAATTACCAAACGTGGCACTTTAAACCCGAAAGAACGGCGCGTGATTAATGGCCATATGGATGTGACAGTAGAAATGCTAGAGTCTATGCCTTTTCCAAAACACTTAAAACGTGTACCTGAGTATGCCTGTG
>JALJPA010000337.1 GCA_022969215.1 Colwellia sp.
GTTATTGTCGGTTGTTTCGCCTCAAGGACTGAGTGATTTTAAGATGCCTGAGCCAGATAGCTCGGGTTCTTTAACCGAGCTTGACCTGTTATTGGGCTCTGTTATTGACATTGACCTTGCAGAAATGGACTTGTCTGTTTTAGATAATGTTCAGTTAGCAGATTTGCCAGCAGAACAAGTACTTGCAGAACCAGTTATTGATACTATTGTTGGTACTGTGTCTGCAGGAGAGCAAGAGATACAACGCGTTGTAGCGGATGTGACTGTTGCTGAAGAGTCTGAAAGTACGGTGTTGCCAGATATTGAGCTATCGTCATCATCGATACCAGAATCAGACCCAGACACCGAATTAGAATGCACCGTCGAAGCGGCACCTACGTGGAAAAATGTTGAATTAGAAGAACACTTTCAAGCGCTGTTTTTTGAGGTCGCAGGTGTTATGTTTGCAGTGCCTCTGACCGAGCTTGGTGGTATTCACCAAACTGAAATAGTAAGCAGTTTATTTGGTAAACCTGATTGGTATTTAGGTATCATGCAACACCGTGAACAAAAATTAAGTGTTGTTGATACTGCACAATGGGTTATGCCTGAGCAGAATATGGGCGAGATAGATTATAAATATCAGATCCAACTAAGTGAGTCGAATTGGGTACTAGGCTG
Source organism: Colwellia sp. (assembly GCA_022969215.1). GTDB lineage: Bacteria > Pseudomonadota > Gammaproteobacteria > Enterobacterales > Alteromonadaceae > Colwellia. The sequence continues at coordinate 661 of JALJPA010000337.1, forward strand.
TGAAAGTCTGCATGGTACTGAAACTTTAAACAGTAATGATATTAAATGGCGAAGTACACCTGGTAGTCGACCTTGGTTAGCTGGCATGGTTAAATCACGCATGTGCGTATTATTACACGTAACCGAAATGATTAAATTGCTGGATAATGGCATCAATATTCATGGGCAATAGTAGAAGGAAATAAAACATGAGTCAGTCTCGAAACCTAGTAGAAAATGTAGCAGAAGATGAAGTGCTACAATGGGTTACATTCAAGTTAGAGAATGAAATCTACGGTATTAATGTAATGCAAGTACAAGAAGTATTACGTTATACAGAAATTGCCCCAGTGCCGGGTGCACCAAACTACGTAATTGGTATCATTAACTTACGTGGTAATGTCGTGACTGTGATCGATACCCGTGTTCGTTTTGGTTTGATGCCATCAGAAGTGAGCGAGAATTCACGTATCGTTATCATCGAAGCCGAAAAACAAGTGATTGGTATTCTTGTTGATGGTGTTGCTGAAGTCGTCTAGCTACGTTCTTCAGAAATCGACATGGCTCCGAGTGTAGGAACTGATGAAAGCGCTCAATTTATCCAAGGTGTATCAAACCGTGACGGTGAATTGCTTATCCTTGTTGATTTGAATAAGTTTTTAAGTGATGACGAATGGGATGAATTAAGCGGTTTATAAGTTTAATCTAATTTCTATCTAGAAAAGCACTGTAATGATTGTTACAGTGCTTTTTTAATTGCTTTTTTATTGAAGGACTCAATATGCTTGCTTTGATTTTGTCTGGTGCTGCGCTGACTGTCGCGATTGCCGCGGTTATTGGTTGCGTTGTATTATTCCGTAAGTTAACTAAATTGCAGGCAACACATAGTTTACTGCTTAAAGACTTATCTAAATCAAGAGAGTCACTGCAAAAACGCATCATTGAGCTAAGCACATCAAATATTAATCTTGGCGGTGCAATTCAGGGTGTGGCATCGGAATTACAGCAAACTAAGTTTCAACAAGATGAAATGAAAGAAGAGATGACCACGCACGAGCAGCAAGATCCTGATAGCCGTTTTTATACGCGGGCTGTGAAGCTAGTTGAATTAGGCGCAAGCCTTGATGAAATCATGCGTGAGTGCGAACTACCACGTGCAGAAGCGGAATTATTACTAAATTTCCATAAAAAATAACATTTATTCCCTATTATTGACTGGTTATTTGATGTTGCTTAATTATGCTTAAAGCTGGAATATGTTAACATTCTTGCAGGTTGATGCTGGAAGAATACAAAATATGTTAGAAGTTGTTAAATTAAGCTGTATACGCGAAGATACCGTGTTATTTTCTGAACTCAGTTTCACCGTATCTGTAGGTGAAATGATCCAAGTTGAAGGCCCAAATGGGGTAGGTAAAACAAGCTTACTGCGTTTATTAGCCGGACTCTCATCACCAGCCGATGGTCATATTCTTTGGCAACAAATGGATACCTTAGATGATCGTGAAAGCTATCATCAAGACCTCCTCTATCTCGGTCATTTACAGGGTGTAAAAGCATAACTGACAGCCTTTGAAAATCTTTTCTTTTACCATGCAATGCATAAAGCTGTCGCCAAAGAGAAAGTTTGGGACGCGCTTGCACAAGTCGGCCTTGCTGGTTATGAAGATCAATTAGCTTGTCACCTTTCAGCCGGACAGCAACGTCGTATTGCTTTAGCGCGTTTATGGCTGACGGATAAAAAGTTGTGGATCCTTGATGAGCCTTTTACTGCGATTGATAAAAATGGCGTGAAAGTTTTAGAGCGTTTATTTTTAGCGCATGCCGATAATGGTGGTAGCGTTATTTTGACTACGCATCAAGATCTACAGTTCTCAGCAGGACGTTTACGTAAGATCACCTTAACCCGTCAACACTTAACTGAGTATTAATATGTTTGCTGTTTTTATACAGGTGATAAAGCGTGAATTAATCACGGCTTTTCGTCGTAAATCAGATATTTTAAATCCACTGTGGTTTTTTATTATCGTGATAATGCTGTTTCCATTAGGCATTGGTCCAGAGCCAAACTTATTATTGCGTATTGCGCCAGGCGTTATCTGGGTTGCAGCCTTATTATCGGCACTGTTGTCGATGGAACGGTTATTCCGTGATGACTTTCTGGATGGTTCGTTAGAACAGTTAATGTTAACAAATACACCATTAGGGGTGATTGTTACTGCTAAGGTTGTTGCGCATTGGCTGCTGACTGGTTTACCCATTTTATTTGTATCACCTTTGTTAGCGGTATTTTTATCATTAGATGCGAATACCTTCATGGCGACTTTCATTACCTTGTTACTCGGCACGCCAGTACTGAGTTTTGTTGGTGCGATTGGTGTGGCCTTGACGGTTGGCTTACGTAAAGGTGGCGTATTACTGAGCCTGCTGATCTTACCGTTATTTATTCCAGTATTGATTTTTGCAACCAGTGCCATTGATGCGGCAAGCTTTGGTGTATCGTATGCTGGCCCAGTGGCTATTTTAGGCGCGATGCTCGCAGCATCGGTTACTTTATCACCGTTTGCCATCGCGGCCTCATTACGGGTTAGCCTGAGTTAAATCGTTAGTTAAAGATAAGTAAAGTTAGTTTCAATCATTGTTAGTTTCAATTACTATCCTGCTCTACATGGGATAAAAATAAACTCGCTTTTGGTGTAGTTTCGGACTGAATATTAAGTATGTTATTCGGGATCATTTCCTTTTTAACCGGCTTAATCATTTGAACTTTTAGAAACGCAGATACCGTTCGTATCCTTGATTTTCAATTATACGAACCGTATCTGCTTT
>JALJPA010000338.1 GCA_022969215.1 Colwellia sp.
TACACTATATTTGGACCCACGCACATGCGTGAAAGTCCTATGAATTCATTCATTCATCCAGTCAGTCAGTCAGTTTTAGTCAATCATTCTGTCGGTCTGACTTGAGCCTCGGTGTTCTTAAGGTGGCTCTTTCCATGCGGAAGAATGCAATCATTTTTACTAAAGATTAAAAACTAACGACCAACGACCAAAGACCAACGACCAACGACCAACGACCAACCCTAATATATCTCTTTACTCACTAAACTCAACGGCGTCTTGATTAATATTTTAAAGTCCGCCGCTAGCGACCAATTATTTATATATTCCATATCATATTTGACCCGTTCTTCCATCTTGTCGATAGTTTCGGTCTCGCCTCGACAGCCGCTTATTTGTGCAAGTCCGGTGATGCCTGGCTTTATACGATGTCTTGCCATGTATTTGCTTATTTTATCGGAGTAAAAAGCGTTGTGGGCTAATGCATGGGGCCTTGGGCCCACTAGCGACATTGAGCCCTGTAATACATTTATTAACTGGGGTAATTCATCAATAGATGATTTTCGTAAAAACGCACCCACTTTGGTGACTCTGTCGTCACCTTTGGTCGCTTGTATCACTTGCGTGTCGTCATGCATGCGCATACTGCGAAATTTATAAATAAGGATTTCTTCGCCATTAAAGCCGTGACGCTTTTGCTTAAAGAGCACTGGGCCTTTCGAGGAATATTTTACCGCAATGGAGGCCGCTAACAAGATCGGAGACAGCGCTACTAACATAATAAGGGCGATTATTTTGTCTAATAAATGTTTAACTCTTATTTGTATTCTTGAGACATTCACCGGGCTTTCATTTAACGATAACAACGGCATACCGGCGATTTCACGGATAGAATGATTCATCAAGTTCCAATCTGATACATCTAAGATCCAGATCACATCTACTTGTGAATCTAATAATTTTTCATTTAACTTTTCTACTTTTGCGGCATGTTTTAACGGTAACGAGATATAAATTCTTTTAACTTTATGCTGCTGAATTATAGCATTTATATCTTGTACTTCGCCCAAAAACGGAAAAGTCAGCTGCTTCGTTATCGATTCAGGCACTTCGACATCATAGCCATTAACCATGCCCACCACTTTATCGGGTAGCCAATGATTGTTATGTATTTTACTGGAGAAAAACCGGGCAGTTCTGCCCATACCAATCACTAAACTATTAATCGGTTTAGTGTACTTTTTACGATAATAAGCGACCGCTAAATAATTAAGCCTAAGCAGGGGGATTTGAATAGTGGCAACTGCTAAAAACCAGACTATAATGATTTCACGGGAATATGATTCACTGGTTTTAGTTAAGAAAGCTAACACTATGAGTATAGAGATAGTAGAAAACCATGCTAATGAAATGCGCAGTGCCATTTTATAAAATCTATCGGTTTGTTTGTATACGCCAAATACTGGGTAGACCACTAACACGACAAATATAGCGATCACCAACAGCAACCTATACAAACTACTGAATTCTTGTAATTTAAATAGCGCACACAACACCAGCACGGTTGCTACGACGGCGCAATTCAAAGCCACTTGACATAATAATAACAAAGATTCATGTTTGCGCAGCAAACGGCGAACAGGGGCACGTTGCCCTGAGTATATATAAGTGGTGGGTGTTGTCGGCAGCACATTAGCCGATCCGAGTTGTGACATTTTCGCAATCCTTGCCCAATAGCATTAAACAGATCTAATCATTAATCTTAGATATATTTATTAATTTAAATACACTCTTAAAATAAACCCAAAATAAACACTCATCTAAACCGTATCCCTTTGGCGACGCTGCTGTAAGGCTCTTTTTTTAAGGTGCCGCATTATCACTAAATCTGATAAAAAACACAATATAAAGTAATAATATCTTCTTTATTTCACCATTAAGGTTTACTTAAGTTTGTTCTTTATTTAAAATCATCTTTAGTTAAATCTAAGATATGCGATAGGTTTTTTTAAGTAGTAGCCAATCAAGGATCGAACCGCACATTTAGGCTCAGTATTTTACTTAGTTCTTAATGTTTCAAACAGGCTGACAATTTTATCAGTCGCAATTAACAAATGGATATAGAGGTCACTTATGCGTAAAGCTCTCTTAATTGCCGCTGCTAGTATCTTGATCCCCTTTTCAGGTGCTCAAGCTTCTGTCAGTAGTGATGTTTCAGATGGTCTAAGTGTTGAGCAAATCATTGCTAATGCTCAACTAGAAAACTTATCAATCGAGCAGATTTTGCAACAAATTGCCGCAGTAAGCCCTAGCTTAGTGCCCCAGGCCGTTGCTTTTGCCGTTCAAAACAACCCTGCACAAACTGATGCGATCTTGCTAGCTGCTTTCACAGCCGCTCCAGAACAAGCTGCTGCTATTTCTGATGCCGCACAAAAAGCAGGTGTTCCCTTTACCACTGTAGTTGCACAAGGTGTTATTGCTCAGGTTGACCCTACAGCAATTCAACCAGCATCAGCAGCGGGTGGACCAAACCCGAACGCGAACGCCAATGCTCAAAACAACGCCAATCCTAACGCTGGAAATGGCCCTGCAACAGCGATTGCTGCTGCCCCTATCACTCCTCCCGCTTTTTCTAACGGTGGCGGTGGCGGTGGCGGTGGTTCTGCCAGCCCTGATGCATAACAAATTATAGAATTTCAAAAAGCGCTTCGGCGCTTTTTTTTTGGATAAATGCCGATGCCCACCAGCACTTCGACCGATAAATTATTTTATGCTTTTTTATTGCTACTCATATGGATTCCGCTGCCCCTAGGCAGTAATTTACCTTGGGCAAGTATGCTGCTGGGTATATTCAGCTTAACTCTCTGTGTGATTTGGATAGGTTTATATTTATTAAAGAGAGTGAAGCTTAGCCGCAGCTTTAAAAAAGCCCGTTATGCATTGGTTTTATTGGGTCTCGCTCAAGGATTTGTCGCCTATCAATATTTTTTCGCCCAAAGCATAGACACTAACGCAAGCTTACAGCAGCTGATATTAGGCATCAGCTTTAGCGGCCTTTTTGCCTTGAGTTTATTACTGATCAACTCGACACAGCGCATTAAACTGACCATATACGCCATTGTCGCCTCAGGTTTGTTCCAAGCGGTATATGGTAGTTTAATGACTTTAACCGGCATCGAATATTTATTATTTGTTGAAAAAGACCATTATTTAGGCGTCGCTACTGGCACCTTTGTCAACCGCAACCATCTTGCTGGTTATCTCGTTATCTGCCTGTCTGTTGGCCTTGGATTAATGATTGGCACTCTTAAACCCGGCACAACAAACATCAAAGAAAACCTACGGCGCATATTACAAGCCATTCTGAGTCAAAAAATCATCCTGCGGCTCTCGTTGGTGATTATGGTCGCTGGATTAGTGATGACCCATTCACGCATGGGTAATAGCGCTTTTTTTATCGCGATGGGCATCGTCGGCACTTTGGCTATCATGTTAAAAGGCAAGTCTATGGGCTCTACCATTGTCCTTTTACTGAGTTTATTAATTATAGATGTCGCCGTTGTCGGTACTTTTTTTGGTATCGAAAAAGTCATTGATAGAATCGAGGGCACTAGTGAAAAACATGAAACCCGAGATGAAGTCAATGGTTATAGCTTAGAACTATTTAACGAGAACCAGCTCACGGGCACAGGTGCAGGCACCTACTTTACC
>JALJPA010000339.1 GCA_022969215.1 Colwellia sp.
CGCTTTGGAATACCGCGTACATAGCTACTCCGTACTGCGCCATCAAATATGTGACGCTAATTTTAAAAATATAGGGCGCAAATTCTACGCGAAGAATATAATTAGGGCAAGTATAAATACGATCATTTATTAACTTTATTGGCTTTTTATACTTTTTATTTGCTTTTGGCCTAAGAATTAACACAAAGCCACTAGAAAACTACTTTTGCCTAAAATTTAGTGTAAACTTTGCCATCTTCACCAATTGAATATTTTTGATTAATATCTAGTCAAAACAGCTAAAGAAAAGCAGCATGGGCAATAAAGTAAATATTAAAGCAATACAGGCATTAGCGCAAAGCGATATGACAGCAGTCAATGATCTTATCTATGATCAATTACAATCTGATGTCGCATTAATTAATCAACTCGGTATTTATATTGTTAACGGCGGCGGTAAACGTATGCGCCCTATGTTAACAGTGCTTGCTGCTAGAGCTTTGTCGTACCAGGGCGAACAGCACTTGGATATTGCCGCCATTATCGAATTTATTCATACCGCGACTTTATTACACGATGATGTTGTTGATGAGTCTAATATGCGCCGCGGCAGAGAAACGGCCAATGCTTTATTTGGTAACAGCGCCAGCGTACTCGTTGGTGACTTTCTTTATACTCGCTCTTTCCAAATGATGACCAAATTAGGTGATATGCGCATTATGGATATTTTATCTGAAGCCACTAATATAGTTGCCGAAGGTGAAGTATTGCAGTTGATGAACTGCAATGATGCTAGCACCACAGAAGAAAGTTATATGCAGGTCATTTATTGTAAAACGGCTAAATTGTTTGAAGCGGCAACCCGTCTTGCTGCGGTAATAGCACAAAAAGATGAAAAAATTGAACAAGCCATGGCTGATTATGGAACATTTCTTGGTACTGCGTTTCAGTTAGTTGATGACATTATGGATTACACTGCTGATGCCAAAGAAATGGGCAAAAATGTCGGTGACGACCTTGCTGAAGGCAAACCGACCCTACCACTAATCTATGCCATGAAACATGGTAATAGTGCTCAACAAGCGTTGATCAAAGAAGCCATTGAACTTGGTAATGGCATGGATAATCTTGATTTAATACTAGAGGCTATGGAAGATACTGGTTCTTTACGTTATACCCAGCAACAGGCTGAAATTGAAGCGGATAAAGCAATTAAAGCACTTGACATAATTGCTGATAGTGAACACAAGCAAGCATTAATTTCCTTGGCACATATCGCCGCTAATCGAAGTCATTAATTTCCCCACTAACCCCATAAATATATCACAGTAATTATTTGCTGTGATTACCTTTAACCAGCGTCTTTCATGGTTACCTCTTGCGACTATCTATCGGAATTAACACCTAAAAATAAGGCATAAAAAAACACTATTACCAATAAGTAAAAACCAATCGATAACAGCGTTTTTTATAAGGTATATACCCAAACCACTTGAAGACGCGTTTTTCAATACGCTTTAGCGGTTTAGGTATAAGTTTTATGGCAGCTTAGCTAGCCATAAAATCAACACCTTCTTTGATGTCTTTCTTTAATGTCGCTAGCATATCTTCTTTTGCTTTTTGCTCAAAAGCACTTAGCTCGCCGTAAGATAAAATTTCACTAACACCATTTACGCCAAGACGTACTTGTTGTGCGAAAAATAATGCATCTTCGCCTTTGCCTTCAACATAAGCGTAATCAACAACATCTTCGCCTTGTAAACCTTTAACCAAAGACATACAAAAACGAGCTGCAGCTGCGCCCATTGAAAGTGTTGCAGAGCCGCCACCAGCTTTTGCTTCAACAACTTCAGTTCCTGCATTTTGGATGCGAGGAGTAAGCGTAGCAACTTCTTCTTCAGAGAAAGTAGTACCTTCAACTTGAGAAAGTAATGGTAAAATAGTTGTACCTGAGTGGCCGCCAATTACTGGAACCTTAACAGTCGCAACATCAAGGCCTTTAAGCTCAGCAACAAAAGCTTCTGAACGGATAACATCTAATGTAGTTATACCGAAAAGACGAGCAGCATCATAAGTGCCCGCTTTTTTGAATACTTCAGCAACAATTGGCACAGTACCATTAACTGGGTTAGTAATTACACCAACTAATGCTTTTGGACAGTTTGCCGCAATGCCTTCAGCCAATACTTTAATAATACCAGCATTTACGTTGAATAAATCAGCACGATCCATACCAGGCTTACGTGGCATACCTGCTGGGATCAAAACAATATCAGCACCTGTTAACGCACCGTTAAGGTCGTCACGACCAAAACCAGCAACTTTAACGTCAGTTGGGATGTGTGATAAATCTACAGCAACACCCGGAACTACAGGGGCAACATCATATAAAGATAACTCAGAACCTGCTGGAAGTTGAGTTTTTAATAATAAAGATAATGCTTGACCAATACCGCCTGCGGCGCCTAAAACAGCTACTTTCATGTGATTTCTCCGAAATTAAGTGGGGTTTATTTGTTATACAATGAATTATTAAAATATTATTCGAGTAAATACGTTAATTTTTGCAGAGCAAAAGATATAGTATAAGCAGGTAAAAAACAATTGTTATAACCTTATACCGGATATTAACTTCCAGTATGATGACACGATAACGTATACTAGCGTTTATCACACTGATTACAAACGCCACTTTAGTCTATTACAGGGTTAATTACGCATGATGAGCGCTTTACAAAAACAAGAAGCACTAGTACAAGCATTTAAAGGTTTATTAAAACAAGAACAGTTTGGCTCTCAAGGTGAAATTGTTGAGGCATTAAAAGCCAATGGTTTTGAAAATATCAGCCAATCAAAAATATCTCGCATGCTCAGTAAATATGGTGCTGTACGAACCCGTAATGCTCGCCAAGAAATGGTTTATTGCTTACCTGCAGAGTTAGGTGTACCTACAGCACAAAGCCCACTCAAACAATTAGTGTTAGAAATAGAGCACAACGAAGTAATGATCATTGTGCAAACAAGCCCAGGCGCAGCCCAGTTAATAGCTCGACTACTGGATAGTTTAAGTAAAAGTGATGGTGTACTTGGTACTATTGCCGGCGATGATACTATTTTTATTGCTCCTACCGATGTTAGCAAAATCAGTGATACCATCAAAAAATTAGAGCAACTCTTCTCTAAAAACTTAAGTTAACTGTCGAACCTGAAAACTTAGACTCATAGCTTAAGTTTCTACCTCACTAAGAACTTGTTTTATGCAAGTAAGCAAAGCTTGCCCAGTAACGGGTTTAGGCATATGTAAGTTCATACCAGCGGCTAAACTTTGTTGTTTATCTTCTTCTCTAGCATGAGCGGTCATGGCCACAATAGGTAAATGTTGATATTTACTTTGCGCTCTAATAAGTTTAGCGGCGGTAAGGCCATCCATAATAGGCATTTGAATATCCATCAATACCACATCAAAATGATACTCTGCGAGGGTATCTATAGCCCGTTGACCGTTATCAGCAATGGTGACCTTAGCATGCATATTCAGCAATAACTCTTTAGCGACGAGCTGGTTAACTAAGTTATCTTCCACTAATAAAACTGATACACCTTGTAAGCTCTGTTCATCTTTTATCATTAATGGCTTTTGTGTATTGCCCCTTGCTGTTTGATTGCTTGAGCTTGGTCGATAAGCTTGGCTATGTCCTCTTT
>JALJPA010000034.1 GCA_022969215.1 Colwellia sp.
CGCCTAACTCACGTAATCGCTCTAATAAATAACTCGCTTGAGTATGTTGCTCAGATAACACCACTTCGCTACGTGGATGTAAAAACAAAGGCAAAGAAATACGAGATTTATCACTGCCCTTACCTGTCGGATTAATTACGCGATGGCTTGTTGATGGAAAGTAGCCTCCTGATGCTTCTTGTAACATATCGCCAATATTAATTATTAGATTACCAAAATCAGAAGGTACATCCATCCATTCGCCATCTTGTCCTTGCACTTGCAAACCTGGCTCGTTAGCTGCGGGTAATATAGTCAATAAGTTAATATCTTCATGGGCCGCGGCTCTAACCGCGCCCGCTTCCTCATCACCGGTAAGCGGTGGGTAATGCAATATGCGCAATAAAGTATTCGGGGTATCTTTAATCATATGAGATAACGCTTCAGCATACTTATCGGCAACATCAGCTGGAGAATGCAATTCTACCCAGTCCAGTAACTCAGCGGCCAGCTGTGATGTTAATCGATAATATTCAAGAATTTCATCTTTAAGCGCTTCAGGGATACGACCCCAAGGATAAACATGGAAATATTCCTTAATATCTTTTTTACTATGACCTTTAGCCGTTTCAGATATCTCTGCAGAAAAATAGCCATCTTGTTTTTCTGGGTCAAAAGCAAACGAATTTTTTTCTTCGCTTAAGAAAAACCCCTGCCAGTTTTTATAAATTGACTCAACTAAACTTTGTTTGATTGGGTGATTAATAAGTACGCCAAAGCCAGTTTCGCGTAAGCTTTTAACAAATTTTTCAGCCGCGTCTTTTGCTGTGTAATCGACAACTTGTACTTGCATAATTTAATTCTCTTTGAATTCTCTTTGAAGGAACGCTTTAAACCAATAAAGAGATTTTACTCTTTTATCGGTTTTGTTCAACAGCCTCAAGCCAAAAAACTTGACCAAATGGTCATTTAAAGTATAAAGAAAACTTGCAAAAATCACCTTCATTCGCTAGCTTAACTTTTCTTCTTGGTAAAGTGAAAAGGCTATTGATGATTATAAGTATTAATATATGGAAAAAAAGTTGTTACTCCCTAGCTTTTTTATTTTTAACCACTGTTAGCTCAACATTATCGGCACAAACAGTCGTGGTACTGGCTGACACGCCATACAGCGATAAAGAAAAACATATGTTGCAAGGCCCAAATGGCCTATTATTTCGTCTGATCAATGAAGTAAACCCTAGTGTTGTTATGCACCTTGGTGATTTTAAGAGTGGTGGCAAGTCATGCACTGACTCCTTATTAAATGAACATAAAGCGCTATTGGCGCAAATCTATCCCGGTAGAGTTATCTACACACCTGGTGACAACGATTGGACTGATTGTGATCGTACCTCACTAGTCCACAGCTTTAATGAATTAGAAAGACTCGAATATTTAATAACATTGATGTACCAAACTCCGCCACTATTAACCAATGATTTAAGCTCGCTTACGAGCCAAGCAATGCAAATAGAAAACAAGCTTTGGATTAATGAGCGCCTAGCAATCAGTACACTTCACCTAGTTGGCACCAGTAATGGTCGTGTTTATATTGGTATGTCTGATCAAAATACTGCCATCGAAGCCGTGAATAAGCGAGACAAAGCTAACCTTGTTTGGCTGAAAAGCATTGAAGCGAAAGCAAATGAATTTGATGCCTTAATCATCGGCTTTCAAGCGGATATTTATCAACAAAAAGTTTTACAAAGTGGCGATTGTGACAGTACATCGTTAAAGACATGTGATGCTTTTGCTGACTATCGCCAAGCCTTTAAACAGTTAGCCAAACGAATAAATAAGCCGGTATTAATTGCCCACGGTGATACTGGAGATTTTTGCTTTGAAAAATTAGACCATAACCTTTGGCATTTAAATGCTGCGGGTGACTTTCGATACCTTGATGCAACTAAGGTCACTTTTAATAAAGAATCACCAGAAAAACCATTTATTATTAACGGTCTAATTAACGCTAATTTACCTCATATTGGTTGTAATAATTAATCCCTAATTCAATACTATTTAGTTGTTTGTTAACATAGAACTAGTGTAATGTTGCAATCCATATTAAATCCTGACCGTATGGTTATATAAAACCATAAGCAATAAACTAAAGAGACGTTTGATGAAAAAATTAATATTGAGCACTTTATTATTAGCTATTGCTAGCTGTAGTAGTTATTCAACTACGGACGCTGCTCCAGAACGTGATGCGCTGATAGCACCGACAACTCAAGCCAATGAAATCAAAGTAGCCTCATGGAATATCGCTTGGCTTGGCTCACATGAATATAATCAACGCACTGAGGCCGATTATCAGCAACTCTCCGATTATGCCAAAGCCCTAGATGCAGATGTTATTGCCCTACAGGAAGTTGAAAGTGAGTACTGGGCACGTAAGGTTTTTGGTGATGACTATGATTATTACTTCTCTACTAAAGATTGGGTACAACGTGTTGGTGTAGCCATTAAGAAGTCCCAAGGCTTTAAGATTAAAGCTGAAGAATATAAAGCATTAGATGTTGGTAGAGTACGCCATGGTATGGATATAACCCTAACGAAAAACGATAAAACCTTACATCTACTCGCCGTACATTTAAAGTCTGGCTGTTTTACAGATCCATTAGATAATACCAGCATAAATGCAATGCCAAGTACCAACGACAAAGAAGCAAGACGTAAAGAAGCCTGTGAAAAACTGAGTAAACAAATAGCGCCGTTAGAGCAATGGATTGATTCACATGCGACACAAGGCTCTGCTTATATAGTCTTAGGCGATTTCAATCGTCGTTTCACCCAAGATATGGCCTCGAATTACTCTGAAGATAAAGGTTTATGGCAAGCATTAAATGATGATGGCCAAGCCGCGCTTTGGACGCCAACAACGGCAGTTAATTCTGACTGTTGGGGTGGTTATTATAAAGACTATATAGATCATATTCTTTTTAGTCCTACAGCTAAAGAGCTCTATATTGATGCTTCCTTTGAGCAATTAGTTTTTAAACCAAAATACACTAAAAAATTATCACAAAACTTGAGCGACCATTGCCCTATTTCGGTAAGACTTAAGCTTTAAGCACAACGTTTTAAGCAATGGACGTGTTAAACTACTAAACTTTATCATTGTTTTTCTACGTCTATAATTAACAAGAAATACAACTTAGTGGTTTCTCGCCTGTAAATCAGCGATTGTGCCAACTAAGTTTGCACACTTAGGACCTTTATCATGTTTAACAAGCAACTTCCCCTCATTGATTTACATCGACACTTAGATGGCAACATTCGCCCAGCAACCATTTGGCAACTGGCGCAACAAAACAATATCAAATTACCCACTGACAGCTTCGAGGCGTTTATTCCTCACGTGCAAATCACTGACAGTGAAGCTGACCTGCTGGCCTTTTTGAAAAAGCTTGATTGGGGTGTTGGTGTATTAAAGTCCCTTGTTGATGTGGTTCGTATTGGTTTTGAGAATGTCGAAGATGTTTACAACGCTAATATCGATTATGCTGAATTAAGATTTTCGCCTTATTACATCGCTATGACACACAAGCTGCCAATAGAAGGTGTGGTTGAAGCAATTATTGAAGGCGTGAATCAGGGCAGAAACAAATTTTCCACCAAGATTAACTTAATGGGTATTTTAAGCCGTACTTTTGGTGTTGAACACTGTCAAACTGAACTGAACGCCCTACTCGCCTATAAAGACAACTTAGTTGCCGTAGACTTAGCGGGTGATGAATATAACTTTCCAGGAAGTCTTTTTGAAAGCCACTTTAAACAAGTTAGAGATGCAGGCTTAAATGTTAGTGTACATGCAGGAGAAGCCGCAGGTCCAGAGAGTGTTTGGCACGCTATTGAAAAGTTAGGCGCCACACGTATCGGTCATGGTGTCGCTTGTGCTAAAGATCAAAAGCTAATGGATTATATGCGCGATCATCAAATTAGTCTTGAGTCTTGTCTTACCTCTAATTATCAAACCGGTACTATCAAAGACCTAGCAACACATCCAGTAAAAACCTTCTTAGCAAACGAGCTGATGGTTTGTTTAAATACTGACGATCCTGCGGTTGAAAATATAGAGCTTGAAGGTGAATTTGAAGTAGCTCGTAAAGTACTTGGCTTTGATGTTGAGCAAATAAGTCAGCTGCAACGTAATGCGGTACAAATGAGTTTCTTATCCGCAGCAGAAAAGCATGCTTTGCTTAATATTAAACAAAGCGCGGTTTAATAAAGCTAGGAGCAATAAAGCTCGGTGAAATAAAGCGCTGTTAAAGAAAATATACAAGACAAAAATCTAGTCCAGACTTCAGCTACGCTGGATTTTGGACTAGTTTTGGAAGTTATGAATAAAGGTGCTGACTATAGACTTAAATCGTTTAGCGACACCTTAGCAACTTGAACGATTAATGCATTAGCATTATTATTATTATTAATGCACTACTTATTACGATGTTGATAAATAGTGCATAACAAAGTAAACATCAACTTTATCAGTAAAAAATCCTTGATAGCTGCATGAATAATTCTATTCTGGCTAGAAACTTACTGGCTTACAACATTAAAAGGATAACTCTTATGCCAACCCCACATATCGAAGCTCAAGCAGGTGATTTCGCTGAAACAGTCTTAATGCCAGGCGACCCTCTTAGGGCCAAGTTTATAGCCGAAAATTTTCTCGATGATGTAAAGTGCGTCACGAAAGTGCGTAATATGTTTGGTTACACCGGTACTTACAAAGGTAAACGCATTTCTGTTATGGGCTCAGGCATGGGTGTTCCCAGTATATCTATTTATGCCACTGAGCTTTATAGAGATTATGGTGTTGAAAAAATCATTCGCATTGGCTCTTGTGGCGCCATCCGTGATGACATCAAAATTCGCGATATTGTCATTGGTATGGCTGCTAGCACTGATTCAAACGTAAACAGACAAAGAATAAGCAATGTAGATTTTGCCGCTTGTGCTGATTTTTCTTTATTAAAAAGTGTTGTTGATACTGCTGAAAAGCTGGGTAAATCGGTGCATGTTGGTAATATCTTTACTGCTGACTTATTTTATACCCCGCAGCCAGAAATATTTGCCACCTTAGAAAAATACGGTGTTTTAGCGGTAGAAATGGAAGCTGCTGGCCTTTATGGTGTTGCCGCTGAATACGGTAAAAAAGCGCTAACAGTATTAACGGTTAGTGATCATATTAAAACCGGTGAGCAAACCACTGCTGAAGAGCGACAAACAACGTTTAAAGATATGATGGAAATTACCCTAGAAAGTATACTTTAAGTCTGGATATAAGCCTGCTGATAAGCGTTCAAGTACAGTTTTAATTGAACATAAAAAAGGGTTAGCATTTTGCTAACCCTTTTTTGTCTAATAAAATGCGATATACAAGTACCGCTTATTTATAAGAAAAGCCTCTTAGAAGAAAGAAACTTTAAACGCTGCGCCAACAAAACGCTCTTCGTTAACCATGCCGGAGTTGTTATTAAAATCAACACCACCAATAATAACTTGCTCATCGGTAAGATTACGAACAAAAGCAGAAACTTCATACTCATTATCACCCGATATCCAGTTATAACCAGTACGAACGCCAATCTCTACTAGGGCTTCGCCTTCAAACTCTTTTGCTCTATATAAAAAGAAGTCAACTTCACCACGATAAGTTAAATCAGTATGAGCAAAGAACTCACCCTCACCAACTTCTTTTACATAACTTAAGGTTAAGTTTGATATCCACTCTGGCGCGTTAGGTAAACTATTGCCATCAATATACGCCATGGTAAGCGGTCCAAAAGCACCCGGAACTTGGAAGGTAGGATCGGTTACTGTACAAGTACCAGAGCCACAAGCGGCAACAGCAAGACCTTTGTCATCAATTTCAGTTTTGTTGTAACTAATATTAAAAGTAGCAATAATGTTATCAGTTAAAATCCACTCAGAATCAAGCTCAATACCATAACCCGTGGTGCCGTTTGCATTTAATAGTGTGTTTGAATTCGAAGTACCACCCACGGCAGTTAATTGCTGATTATCCATATCAAAATAATACACTGAGACATTAATTCGACCTTGCCCGTCTAAAATATCAGATTTTATACCGGTTTCGTATGAGGTAATCGTTTCAGAGTCCGCAACACTGACATTTTGATCGTAAAGCACGCGACCTTGAATACTTGGTGCTCGAAAACTATTTGCTACTCGGGCATACCAATTAACGTCTTGGTTAATTTTATAAGTACCGCTAATATCCCAACTTACGTGACTATCACTTGGGTTTACCGACTTAGAATAATTACCACCATCAGCACCGGGTATAAATGGATGGTCTAATAATTCAGCAGTAAAGTCTTTTTCATCATCTGAATAACGTAAACCTACAGTTAACGAGAAGTCATCTGTAAAGTCGTAATCAACAGAGCCAAATACAGCCCAAGCAGTTGTTTCTTGATGTTGCGTTGACTCACCGTTCTGCGCACCATGTGCCGGATCCGATGGTGTTGAGGTAGCGTCACGAGTATAGAAGTCATAAGTATTAATCGTTAATTCTTCATTGAAGTAAAAAAGACCCACTTGATAGTTAAACTGACCAACAAAATTTGACGCTAATCGCAGCTCTTGAGTGTATTGGTTATGATCAGGGATTTCATCAGCTGTTTGGGCACCCCACCATACTGCATTTGGATCACCAGCAGGAGGAAAACCATTATAACCGCCATCCACATCGGCTCTAGAGTATATTTCGGCACTTTCCCAACCAGTTATAGAGGTAAGAGTGTAATCTTCAATATCCCATTCAAGTTTTAAACTACTACCTTGGGTACTAACTTGTTGAGTAGCAAACTGACCCGCATCTTGATAAACGACATCGGCTTCAAAATCAGGGCGAATATTATTAGTGCCTGGCGTAGCAATATTTGGATGAAAAGTAATAGGTGAGCCATCGAGATCTCTAAAGTGATAATTAAATAAGGCACTAAAATCGTTACCTTCATATAAAAATTGAATACGGGCTGCATTATCATCATAACCGCCTAGTTGATCTTTTTGCTCAAAACCAACAGCCCGATTATCAATATAGTCATCCTTTGATTGATGTAAACCTGAAATACGAACCGATAAAGTATCAGTCAAGCCACCACCAACCGCTGCAGATGAATTAATTGCGCCACGACTACCGTAGGAAACAGCGGCATAACCATCAAAAGACTGTGATGGTTTCATTGAGTCAAACTTCACCAAACCCGCAGGTGTATTACGACCAAACAAGGTGCCCTGTGGTCCTCGAAGTACTTCTACACGTTCAACATCAAATACAGGGAAGCCCTTTAGAATTGGGTTTTCTTGCACAATATCATCAACAATATAAGAAACAGGTTGCGAGGCATTTAAATCAAAATCAGTATTACCTAAACCACGGATATAAAAGCGAGGAAAGCTTCGGCCATATGAAGATTCAACAGCAAGACTTGGGATACGAGCGCTCATAAAACGAATATCCATACCCGCTGAACTATAGGCATCAAGGTTTTCGCCTTGTAAAGCCGACACTGATACCGGTACTTCTTGTACATTTTCAACACGTTTACGTGCAGTAACTTCAATCACTTCAAGTTTATTTTTTCCCGCTTCTTCAGCTTGCGCCATTGAAGTAATTCCGCCACCGGTGGCGAGGATGCCCGCGCTAATACATAGCGATAGCGATTTTTTTTTAAAAGTGTGCATAGTTGTTATTCCCCAGATATTAATCAAATTAGTTATAGCTCGCTCTAAACGGCGATTGATGAACTATTCCAGTGTAGTTTAAATTTTTAAATTTACCTTAAAAATTAATAGTTTAATGTTTAAGTTTAAAATTTAAATCTAATAAAAAACTACTTCCGTAATCCATTGCCTCAACTTTAAATAGTTCCGCAATGGTTTGCCCTAAGTCTGCAAATGTTTTTCGGTTACCTATATTAACAGATCCGACCTGTTGATGGTAAGCAATAATAGGCACATATTCTCTAGTATGCTCAGTACCTGGCCATGTTGGATCACAACCATGATCAGCAGTTAAGAATAATATGTCATCGTCAGACATCGCCGCAAAGAGCTCTGGAATACGAATATCTAGTGCCTCAAGTTCTCTTGCATAACCAATGGCATCACGTCTGTGACCAAAGTCTTGATCAAAATTAACCAAGTTAGTAAAAATGAGAGAATTATCTTGAGCTGTATTGATATGAGTAAGTGTGGCATCAAAAAGTGCATCTAAACCAGTGGCTTTGGTTTTTTCATCAATACCTTGATGGGCAAATATATCGGCAATTTTCCCGACACTGATAACATGGGTACCTGCCTGAGATATTTTATCTAATACCGTAGGTGCTGGTGGTAATACCGAGTAATCTCTTCTGTTACCCGTTCGGGCAAAGTTATCAGGATGATCACCAACAAAAGGTCTGGCGATAACACGCCCTATATTTAAGTCGCCAAGCAGTTCACGTACAGTTTCACAATACTTATAAAGATTATCTAAACCAAAATGCTCTTCATGAGCAGCAATTTGAAAAACACTATCTGCCGAGGTATAACAAATGGGTAAACCCGTTTTGATATGCTCTTCTCCCAAACGTTTTAGTATTTCAGTACCCGAGGCATGACAGTTACCTAAGATGCCATCAAAACCTGTTGTTTGGTTAATATTGTCTATTAATGTCTTAGGAAAGCTATTTTCTTTATCGGTAAAATAGCCCCAATCAAAGAGCACTGGCACTCCTGCCATTTCCCAGTGACCACTCGGGGTATCTTTACCTGTGCTAATTTCCTCGGCAAAGCCATAAGCACCTTTACTTGGCTCTCCTCCTTGGTAAGGGAAGTCTTGATTAGATGCTTGCTGACAGGCTTTTATTAACCCCAGAGCAGATAAATTGGGTAAGGCAATCTTTTTGCCTGTTTCATCAAAATACGCACGCGCTAAATTAGCTAACGTATTTGCACCAACATCACCAAAATCAACCGCATCTGGTGAGTAACCAATACCAAAACTATCAATAACCAAAATTATTGCACGAGCCATAATGTTTCCTTTTTTTAATATTTTAATATTATAATTACAAATGATAACAAATATTGAAATAATCTGATAAATAATATGACCAACTGGTCAAGTTGTGTTAATTTATCACCTTTCTAAAAAAGGGTAAATAGCGTATTTTCTACTCGCTAATTATTTACCTGTAGTTTAGTTAATTAACCTTACAATGCTAAAATTAAATAGAGCTAGTACCTGTCAGCTACAGGTAGTTGAGCTCACTATAAAAACTAGTATTTAATTATTAATATTTTCTTTGACCATAGGCTAAACATTGAAACCAATTAAACCAACAATTATTGCTATCGCTGGTCCATCAGCATCAGGGAAAACACTTTTTGCTCAAACAATTCATGACGAACTTGTTACAGAGCTTGGTGAAAATGGCATTTCAATTATTTATGAAGATGCTTATTATCGTGATCAGTCTCATTTATCTATGTCTGATCGTGAGCAAACAAACTATGATCACCCCAATGCCTTTGAACACGAGCTATTATCAGAACATTTAAAGAAACTGATTGAAAACAAAACAATTGATAGCCCTGTTTATTGCTACAAAACGCATACTCGTCTTAATGAAACCAAGACATTTACGCCAACAAAAATCATCCTTGTTGAAGGTATCTTGCTACTGTCTAATCAAGAGCTTAGAGACTGTTTTGATATTAAAGTTTATATGGATACCCCGTTAGATATTTGCCTGATCAGAAGAATTCAACGAGACCTCGTTGAACGAAACCGCAGTATCGAGTCAGTCACCAACCAATATTTAGCCACGGTAAGACCTATGTACCATCAATTTATCGAGCCATCCAAAGCTTGGGCTGATATTGTTATTACCCGAGGCGGTAAAAACAGAATGGCCATTGAAGTACTCAAAGCAAAAATTCGTCAACTGTCACAGCTCCCCACACAATAAGAATTAAATTAAGATAAAATAGAATAAAATAAAATAAAATAACAATAAAACAAAAGAGGTCTTCATGGAACTAGGTGCACTCAGAGGTGTTATCGGTATATTCGTATTGCTAGGAATAGCCTACGCATTATCAAGTGAAAAAAAATCCATTAACTTACGTACGGTTGGCTTAGCGTTTACCCTGCAAATTCTGCTGGGAGCATTTGTTTTGTATGTGCCTTTTGGCAAAGATTTTTTACTGTCTATGACCAACGGTGTGCAAAGTGTTATCGACAGCGCAAAAGTAGGCATTGACTTCCTTTTTGGTGGTTTAGGCACTGATGCCATGTATGAAAATGGTGTTGGTTTTGTTTTTGCTATCAGGGTATTACCCAACATTATTTTCTTTTCATCATTAATTGCTGTGCTGTATTACCTAGGTGTTATGCAATGGGTTATTAAGATCATTGGTGGTGGCTTACAAAAGCTTTTAGGAACCAGTAAACCTGAATCACTTTCCGCTACAGCCAACATTTTTGTTGGCCAAACCGAAGCGCCTCTGGTAATCCGCCCCTATATTGCAAAAATGACTCAGTCTGAATTATTTGCCATTATGGTGGGTGGTTTAGCCTCTGTTGCCGGCTCTATTCTTGCGGGTTATGCTGGCCTTGGCATCGAATTAAAGTACCTTATCGCCGCCTCATTTATGGCGGCTCCAGGTGGTTTGTTAATGGCTAAAATTATATACCCTGAAACTGAACACGATAAAATAGTTCAAGAGCCAGTGGATTATGACGAAGATAACGATAAACCAACCAATGTTATTGATGCCGCAGCTTCTGGCGCTGCATCCGGCCTTAAGCTGGCGGTTAACGTCGGCGCTATGTTACTTGCCTTCATTGCTCTAATAGCATTGTTAAATACTATTGTTGGTGGTGTTGCTGGCTTATTTGGTTATGAAAATATCACCATTGAGTTTTTCTTAGGTTACCTCTTTGCCCCCTTTGCATATATTATCGGCGTGCCCGCACATGAAATGTTGCAAGCAGGCAGCTTTATTGGCCAAAAAGTCATCGTCAATGAATTTTTTGCCTATGTTAATTTTGTCGAAATAAGAGATACCTTAAGCCCTGTGACGCAAGCGATTGTTACCTTTGCTTTATGTGGTTTTGCCAATTTATCTTCTATCGCAATTTTGCTCGGTGGTCTTGGCTCTATGGCGCCAAGCCGTCGCCACGATATTGCTAGATTAGGTCTACGAGCAATGCTTGCTGCTACCTTAGCAAACTTAATGAGTGCAGCAATTGCCGGTATTTTCATTGCGTTGTAGTAACGAATAAACATAAATAATCACCAAGAAAACAAACAGGAATTCAAACTTATGTCTGATATTAAAACGGTAGCTCAGCGTGCCCTGTCATTGATGGATTTAACTAGCCTTACCAATACAGAAACTGAACAAGACATTATTGAACTTTGTCGACAAGCTAAATCACCTGCGGGCGAAACAGCGGCTATTTGTATTTTTCCGCGCTTTATTCCTGTCGCCAAAAAAGCACTAAAAGCGCAGCAAACTCCACATGTAAAAATAGCAACCGTGACGAACTTTCCCCATGGCAATGATGATATTGACATTGCTTTAGCCGAAACCAAAGCCGCAGTAGCCTATGGCGCAGATGAAGTCGACTTAGTATTTCCTTATCGCGCTTTAATGCAAGGTAACGAAACTATTGGTTTTGATATGGTCAAGGTTTGTAAACAAGCCTGTGAAAGTTCAGCAAAGCTTAAAGTTATTATTGAAACCGGTGAGTTAAAGTCTGAAGAGTTAATTCGAAAAGCCAGTGAAATTGCCATTAATGCCGGAGCTGACTTTATTAAAACCTCAACGGGTAAAGTTGCGGTAAATGCAACACCAACCGCAGCACAAATCATGTTAGAAGTAATAAAACAAAAGAACACTGCTGTCGGATTTAAACCCGCCGGAGGGGTAAAAAACGCCGAAGATGCAGCTATTTATCTTGATTTAGCCGATAGCATCTTAGGAAGAGAATGGGCTGATGCAAATCACTTCCGCTTTGGTGCCAGCAGCTTACTGAGCAGCTTATTAGCAACCCTAGGTCATGAAAATAACTCTAAAAGTTCAAATAGCTATTAAGTTACTAAAAAAATAGCGACTAAGTAGTAACTAAGTAATTGAAAATAGCGATTAGATAAGTAAAACTATAGCCATACATTCAATACGAAAAACTTTATAAAGAAATCAGCACAATGGCACAACTTTATTTTTATTTTTCATCGATGAATGCAGGTAAGTCTACTCACTTGCTGCAATCGTCTTATAACTACCAAGAGCGCGGTTTAGCCACGGCTATTTATACCGCTCAAATTGATGATAGGTTTGCCAAAGGCAAGGTTGCTTCGCGGTTAGGCATTGATGCCGACGCTTTTTTGTTTAACGATGAAACTAACCTATTCAAAGATGTTGAGCAGAAAAATCAAGCTGAAAAGCTTGCTTGTGTACTCATCGACGAAGCACAGTTTTTGTCCACAGAGCAGGTTAAGCAACTTACTGATATCGTTGATTTATTGCATATTCCTGTTCTCGCTTATGGCATACGCACTGACTTTTTAGGACAAACCTTCTCAGGTAGTGCTGCCCTACTCGCTTGGGCAGACAAACTGGTAGAATTAAAAACCATATGTCACTGTGGCCGCAAAGCTAACTTTGTTATCAGACAAGACGCTAACGGTAAAGCTATGCAAGGGGGCGAGCAAGTAGAAGTAGGCGGTAATGAGCGTTATGAACCCCTGTGTCGCGCTCACTTTAAGCAACTCGTCAGGCTTTAAATCTAGGTAGAGCCGCTAAAAAATAGCGTCATCAACCTTGATTAGTGCTTAATGAAAGTAGCTACTTTCGGTTTATTATCACCAATGTAAATCAAAATTCATTAAATAAAAACGCCTTATAACTAAGTTATAAGGCGTTTTTTTATCAGAGCAAACATACATTGATTGTCTACTAACTATTAATAATAGTGCTTATTCTCTTTACTAACTGCTACTACGAATAAATCACTGGCGGCAATTCAGGGCTCTCTTCTGAGTAACTCAGCGCATTATTAAATTGCTCAATGGCTCTTTGGGCAGAGTCTTCATCTTTGGCATGAACACGGGCAATCACTTCACCACGATTGACGTGTGCACCCAGTGGTAATATCCGATCAAAACCAACCGTGTGATCTACCTTTTGTGTCGGTGCGGTTCTACCGCCACCTAAACCCACTACCGACATGCCAACAGCACGGGTATCCATTTGGGCGATATAACCATGCTGTGATGCTTTAACTTCCATTATCACATTCGCTTTGGTCATAGAATCCCAAGGTTTTTCTACGAAGTTTTTCGGCCCGCCTAATGCTGCCACCATACGATCAAACACTTCTGCTGCCAAACCTGTGCTTAACACTTTATCGATTTTTTTATGGGCATCTTGTTCATCACTTGCTAGCTTGGTATTAACAAGCATAGCCGTGGCAAGTGCTTGTACGACTTTATGTAAGCGCGGCTCTCTTTGCTTGCCGGTTAAGTATTTAACCGTTTCATACATTTCTATGGCGTTACCGGCACTGGTACCCAAGACTTGGTTCATATCGGTAATAATAGCCTGTGTCTTAACACCCGCGCCATTAGCAACGTTAACTATGCTATCTGCTAGCGCTTTAGCATCGGCTAAATTATTCATCATAGCGCCATTGCCTACTTTAACATCCATCACTAAGACATCTAAGCCCGCAGCAAGCTTTTTAGACAAGATTGAAGCGGTAATTAAGGGAATGGACTCAACGGTGGCAGTAACATCTCTAATCGAATACAAGCGCTTATCAGCAGGGGCTAAATTATCAGTTTGAGAAATGATAGCCACGCCAACTTCTTTCACTATGCGCTTAAATTCTGAGATGCTCGGCTGGACATTAAAACCAGCGATACTTTCGAGTTTATCTGCAGTACCACCGGTGTGACCTAAACCTCGACCAGAAATCATCGGTACATAACCACCACAAGCAGAGACAATAGCAGCCAACATAAAGCTAACTTTATCGCCGACACCACCGGTAGAATGTTTATCGACGATAGGGCCATCAAAGCCTTGCCAACTGATGATATCGCCTGAATTCATCATAGCTTTGGTAAAGTTGACTCTTTCATCAATCGACATGCCATTTTGAAAAATAGCCATCGCCATTGCGCCAACTTGGCTGTCTGAAAAGTTGCCATCGACTAGGCCTGAAACAAAACCATTAATCGATTGTTCATCGAGTATTTGACCATTACGTTTAAGTCGAATAATTTCTTGTGGGATAATTTTATTGGTTACTGACATTAGCGAATTCCTTATAAGTCTAATAAATCTTTTGGGGTGAATGCATCAGGTAATAACGCCTGCACAGTCCAAACTTTTCGTTCATTTTTATGGTTTACGGCAAGCACCGGCGCTGATTGCTCAAAAAACTCAGCGATAACCTGCCGACAGGCGCCACAAGGTGGTGTTAATTTATCTTGTTCGGTATAAATAACAATTAGTTGAAATTTCTGCTCGCCATTAATTACCGCATGACTAATACAATTACGCTCCGCGCAGACAGTTAAGCCGTATGAAGCGTTTTCGACATTACAACCTTTGACTATGTTGCCATTGGTTGTTAACGCAGCAGCGCCGACATGAAAATTACTGTACGGCGCATAGGCCAATTGATAAGCGGCTTTCGCAGCAGCGATTATTTCATCCATTAATTCTGTTGGTATTTCGTTCATTATGTTCCCTCGTCACGAGCAATATTGATAGGTTCAGCATATCATTGCTGACCATATGGTCAAGTTATTTCATTCAATCAATTAACTACATCATTAATCATAATTCGCCAATAAAAAAGGCTGCAAAAAATGCAGCCTTTTATTAAGTTATGCTTAACTTAAGATGCTAATTTAGCTAAAGCTAGAACTTATAGCTTACACCGACACGAATTTGCCATAACGATGGTTTGTTTTGGATATCTTGATCAATATTATGTTCATTGAAGCTTTCATAAACATACTGACCTTGATCATTGATACTGGCACTTACCATACGGTTACCAACAAAGTTACCTTTGCTCATTACACCCCAATCATCATTAATCATGTTACCGATATTTTTAATGGTCAAGAATGCACTGCCTCTATGTTCCTCTGAGAAACCAGGGATTTCTTGAGTGAATTTAAGGTCAAAGGTAGTCCACCAATCAGCATTATGGTCGTTACGCTTTTGTATAGCACCGCGGGATAAACCTTCAGAGGCTATAAAAGAATTAAACGCTGCTTGATCGAAGTCAGGACCGTAGACAACATTTGGATCATTTTCAGCTGGTATATACAACAATTGACGAGAGCCATTCCAGTTAGAATCGCCGAAACTTTCTTCTGCATAATCTGGCCAGTTAGCAACACTATCAGAGCTATCAAAAGTGTACGAGTAAGGACGACCAGCACTTGATTGACCGAATAAACTAATACGAGTATTTAAGCTTTCAATAAGTTCAACATTGTAAGACAACACCATAGTAAAACGATGTGGAATTTCATAGTCAGACGTTGCAACACTTGGCGATAAAGCATCAGTTGTTGCTACGTTACCGTAGTTAGAGCCGGCAACAGCACTTGTCATTGGGTTAGCATCTTCTGAATTGGTGTAAGAGTAACCAAAGGTCGCATCTAAACCAAAATCAAAGCTCTTGTTTAAGCCAAATGATAAAACAGTGCTACTACCGTCTTTGCTACTGTTTGTTAACACGTACTCACCACTGCGGCCATTAAGTTTCTCGTACATTGGACGACCGTCTGGTGCAGTTTCTCCAGAATACTTAATACCTGCATCTAACACTGTGGCAGAGTTTTGCTTTTTATTTAAAAGTAAATCTGCGGTAAGGCTATAGCCATTATCCGTTGTATATGTACCACCAATTGAGTATTTCCATTCTGAAGGTAATTCAAAGTTTGGATCTACAGCATTAACCGAGCCATCACCACCTTGCAATGGTGTATCTTGAATCTCATCGTACATACTTTGTAAGTTGTTGTAGATTGGGCGGCCGTCACCTGTCATTGGCTCAGTATTTAAGTCAACATTACGCTCACTTAAACCGATTTGAACTAGACCATCATTAGAGTATGAGTTAGATAACCAAACATTTGGGTTACCACCTGAGTAAAGACCAAAGCCGGCTCTAACATTTAAGTTCTCATCCACAGCCCAGCTAAATCCTACACGGGGTTGTAGTAAGCTAATACCATCAAAGGTGTGGTTGTTAGCATAGCCATAACGATCTTCAAATTGTGAATTGTAACGCGGTTTATCATCACTTTGGTACATATCGTAACGTAAACCAAACATTAAGGTTGCGTCAATATCAGTAAAAGTATACTCATCTTGAAGGAAGAAAGTATGTACCGCATAAGTAAACTCTTGGCTAGCATCTTCCGGGTTATTAGTACCTGCTGAGTTATTGTAATAAACTTTAGAGGCTTGTCCTGCTTCATAATCATCAATCGAGTTGAAACGGAATTCACCTTCTGTGTGCTGCATGAATAAGTTAAATGCCGTTAATTCTTCATATTCATAACCAAACGTTAAGGTGTGATCGTCTAAGTAATAGTTACCTGATACTTTAAACGTCAAGTTGTCCCAGTACATTTCATTACTTTGACGAGAATCATCAGGCCCTAAATAAATGCGGCTACCATTGTGGTTGATTTGAACTTCAGCAAAACCACTGGTATTGTCAAGAGACTCAGCAACATTGTCTAACTCCATTTTACCAACACTGATTTTTGTAGAAAAATTATCGCTCCAATCAGAGTATAGTGAGCCGACAAAAGATTTTAACTCGGCACCTTTAGTGTAAAAGTGACTATCGAGTGTCAATGCCCAGTCATCCGACTGAGATAGTTTAAAACCATCGTTGTAATTATAAACAAAACTTGCACGGTGATCTTCGTTAATATTCCAATCAAGTTTTAATAAAAGCTTTTCATCTTCGACTGGCATATTTCCCGGCATACCACCGGCATCATACTCATAAACATCTTTAGTGATTTGAATAATACGATCAACATCTGCTTGCGAGAAGTTATCACCTAACGGGCTGTATTGGAAAATTTCAGCGCCTTCTAACTTTTCATAAGCAACAAAAGCAAATAACTTATCTTGTAAAATAGGGAAGCCAACATTGAACCCATAGCGTTTTTCGCTAAAAGATCCTGTGCCTACGTCTTCGCCTTTAATGCTATCGCCTTGCATTGAATCATTAGTGTAATCAAAGAACACACCGCCGTGAACTTCATTACCACCTGATTTAGTTACAGCATTGATGTTACAAGAGGTGAAGCTACCATAGGTTACGTCAAATGGTGCAAGCTCTACAGAAACTTGATCAATTGAGTCAAAAGAAAATGGCACTCGAACAGTTGGGTAACCACTGTCATTTAGACCAAAGTTATCGTTCATCTTAGCGCCATCAAGCGTAAGGCTGTTAAAACGTGGGTTACCACCACCACATTGAATTGCATCATCACGACTTTCATCAATATAAATACGCGGGTCAACACGGACAATATCTTTTAAATCACGGTTGATGGCAGGAAGACTAGCTAAGTCGTCAGCATTAAAGTGTGCCGCTGGACTAGAACCGGTCGCGAACTTACTAATCGATCTACCCGTAACTTCGATAACTTCTGTTTGATCTCGTGACTCTAATGCTACATTTACTGGAAATGTTTGCCCTAAGGTTAAGAAAACATTATTTAACTCAGTGTCCTTAAAACTATCTGAATCTACAATAATTTTGTAAGGACCCCCTACTCTTAAGCCTTTAGCAGTAAAAAGACCAGAGTCATTCACTATTGCTGTTTTAGTGGTTCCTGACGGTACGTGAACAATAGTAATTTGTGTACCCGCAGCAGGGTTACCATTAGGACCACTAATATTACCTTTGATAGCTGAAGTTGTCGTATTAGCAAGCGCAGAAGTTGATAACCCAAGCGCAAGGACTAACGCACTTGTTATATGTGATAGACGATAGTTTTTCATCTGTTATTCCTATATTTTTGTTTTTTGTTTTGTTTAAAGTGGTATTTATTCTTATTATTTGTAAACGATATAAAAGTTAACCAGTTGCTCTGTTTTTCACTTCGATTGAAATTAGAACAGACTTTTATGGCATTTTCATTACATATATTTACAGATTGTTATAAATATCAAAAATATTTACGTTATAGCAGTAAAATAAAAAACAGATACAAAAGTATAAACATCATTATTATCAACAAGCTACAAATAATCCAAACATTGTCTACTTAAGGGATTCTCCTAAATTTTTTCATATATAAAATATTGTTATCGAAAGATATAGTTTTAATTACATTTTAATATAAGAAACTTTCCATTTGGTCAACAAGTGGGTGGATATATAGCTAAACGCTTATTATTAATACGTTAACATTACAGAGAAATACTGACCTGCAGCACGATATTTGAGTTTATTAGGATAAAAGTATTATCTATGGCAGCTAACCTATCTGTTTAAACTGCCTGACAATAAAAATGAAATCAAAAAATGATGTAATGTACTTTTGCTTTTCAATAATTTACATTTATAGGCGACATAATTAGTCAATAGATAAAGTTCCACCTTAACCACCTGACCGGCTGGTTAATAATAAATGAAGAAAATGTGTGACTTATGTCGATACGACTGGTAAAAAGCTAGATTATAATAGTCATGACAGCACCATAATGAAAAAGCATGGTGAAAAGCCATGAAGACAATAACGAACTCTGAGTAAAGATATGAGCAGTGCTAATCAAGTTAAGAAAACTGGCAATATTCGAGCAAAAAGTAAAGTTAAAATCCTAACAGCCGCTAGAACAGAATTTGTTTTACAGGGGTATAGGGGCGCAACGGTGCAATCTATAGCAGATCGAGCAGAGCTGCCAAAAGCTAATATTCTTTATTATTTCAAAAACAAAGAAAACATTTATCATGCCGTGCTTGAGCATACTCTTCAGATGTGGGATGAAGGCATCGGCGATATTGAAGCCAATGAAGGACCGAAAGTCGCCATAGAGAAATTTATTGCAGCAAAAGTAAGGATGTCATTTAAGCACCCTGAAGCATCAAAAATATACGCCATGGAGATCATTCAAGGCGCACAACATTTAAAAGACTATGCCCGTACGTATCAGCGTCAGTGGGTAAGAGAAAAAGCTAAATTATTTCAACAATGGATAGATAGTGGTGAGATGGTCAATGTTGACCCTGTGCATCTTATATTTCTTATTTGGTCAGCTACTCAGCACTACGCTGATTTTGAAACACAAATTTTAACGATAATGAATCGTGCAGACTTCGAAGAAGATGATGTTGAACAGGTCATCGCTTTTCTCTGTGACATTATTTTACGAGGCTGCGGCTTAATTTAATCAATTTAAGAAATTACTTTAAGAAAAAATTATGAATAAAAAATTACTCCTTACCTTGTTTAGCTTGGTTTTTTCTAATATGACAATTGCACAAGATACCACATTAAAAATAGCCACCTTTAATGTCAGCATGGAAGCACTTAATTATGTTGAAGCTAAACGCGGCGAACCGGTAAATGTTTCGACCAAGACACTGGCAACTGCCTTAGCCAGTCAACATCAACAGATCAAAAACATTGCCGAAATAATACAAAGAGTTAATCCTGATATTATTCTGCTCAATGAATTTGATTATCTCGATGATAACAACCAAGCCTTAAAAAGCTTTATTGCTAACTACTTAAATAAAAGCCAGCAGGGTCAAAAGAGCATTAACTTCCCTTATTTTTACCAAGGTCCGGTAAATACCGGCGTAAATTCAGGTTTAGATCTTGATGGTAACGGTGAAAAAGGCAAATTGCCCAGCGATGGTTACGGTTATGGTCACTTCCCTGGTCATTTTGGTATGGCCTTGTTATCAAAATATCCAATAGACTTTGCTAACATTCGCAGCTTTCAACACTTTAAATGGCATGATATGCCAAATGCACTTATGCCAATGGATCCCGAAACCAATAAACCTTGGTACAGCAAGGATGTATGGCAAGCGCTGAGGTTATCATCAAAATCTCATTGGGATGTGCCTGTTAAGGTTAATGGTAAAACCATTCATATACTGGCCAGTCACCCAACTCCGCCAGTTTTTGATGGTCCAGAAGATAGAAATGGTAAACGTAATCACGATGAGGTTCGCTTTTGGCATGATTATATTACCCCTGAGTTAGCGGGTTATATTTATGATGACAAAGGCAACAAAGGCGGCCTTAAAGCCAAGCATGCTTTTGTTATGTTAGGTGACTTCAATGCCACTACCGTTGATGGTAATGCCATGAAAGCCGGTATTGCGTCATTATTAAACAATGATAAAATTCAAGATGTTATGCCGCAGAGTCAAGCGGGAAAACTACATAAACCTGATAACGTTAATGCCAAACACCATACTTCAAACTGGGGGATGAGAGTCGATTATGTATTACCTTCGACTTATGGTTTTACCGTCAATGATTCTGGAATTTTTTGGCCGTTACAAAGCGATGAAAGTTACCGTTTAATACAAGATAGAAATGCTTCGTCAGATCATCGCTTAGTTTGGCTTGAACTAACAACGAAGCACAAATAGCTTAGTTAATATAACCAAACAAAAATATCAATGTACAAATATTAATGTATGAATAAAAAAGCCGACAAGTGGCCACACGAGTCGGCTATGCTTACTTAAATTGAGGGGCAGTTAAACTCCAACCGCCCCTCGTAAGCAAAACTAGTTAGCTTTTATATAATACTAATCAGTATAAGAACATTAATGGTCCTACAAGCTTTTGATTAATTAAGGTTGGCAATGAGTGCCGCATCCTTATCGCTAAGAAAACGCACTTTCTCACCACCTTGCAAGCGCTCGCCACCACGCACGACCACGCTATCATCAATGGATAAAGCGCCCGTCACTGAAATCCAGCTATCAACACCTTGACCCACTAATACCGAGACTTTTTGTGCTTTATTCTCATCATCAATGGTCAAGACATAGGTTTCTTTTTCTCGTAGTATCAAGGCATCGCGCGGTACTAAAATGGCTTCTCTAGGGGCTTGCTTAGGTAAAGAAACGGTCACCGCGGTACCTGCTAATATTGCTATACCATCAGCAGAAAGTCTGACATCAAATGTACGTGATGCTTGCTCACCTGCCTGACTCCAAGTACGGATAGGTAATTCAATCAAGGTTTGGTTCCATTTGACCATCACTTTACTGCCTCGTTGTAAAAAAGGCGCTATAGCAATAGGCGCAGCAATTTTAATATCAAGATGTTTGGTATCAATTAGCTGTACTAACGGACGGCCTATAGTGATCAGTTCTCCAACATGGACAAACCGTTGGCTGATATTGCCAGCAAAAGGCGCTTTAATCATGGTTTTCTCTAAAGCCAGTAAGGTTTGCTCTACCGAGATATTCAAAGCAGCGACTTCGTTAATAGCAATGGTAAGATCTTTATTAACCCGTTCATATTCACTCAAGGCTGAGTTGTTTTTTTCACGTAACTTTAAAAAGCGGGATTTTTGTCCGGTAAGGTAATCAACCTCGGCTTGATATTGCTTCACTTCCACTCGTTGACGAGCCAATTGTAATTTCAGATGACGGTCATCAATTTGTGCTAATAATTGCCCTTTGCTAACTTGACTGCCGACCTCTTCAATCCACAGCAACTGCCCCGTTTGTTCGGCAGATATTGGCGCATTTTTACGGCTAATAACATTGGCTGGTAACCACATACTCGGCTTTACTTGCTCTTTTTTTACCGACTCAACACTGACGAGATGGGCCGGTTTTTCATCTTCCGCTGCATTGGCTGCTTGGCTAAAGCTAAGTAAACCAATTATTGAGATAAATGCAAATGTTACTATCGCTGAGCTATAAAAGTCTGCTGTTGCGGACTTGTTCTTGGCAAGTGTAAATTTTGAAGGCATAAGTATTAAAGACATAATTCTTGTTGGTGTCACATTGGTTAACATTAAGTTATTCATGATTTGTCCCTTAATCTGTTGAGTTGTCATTACGCTTTAACGCGAGCGCTTGGTATTGGTTGTACTGCTGATTTTTTATTAGCACTAGGTAAAAAGTCGTACTTAGATAGCCTTAACAAACATGGCAGTAACACTATGGTAAATAGGGTACTAAAGGCTAAACCGCCGACAATCACCGCCGCTAAACCGCGATAAATAACACTGCCCGCTCCCGGCATAAGTAATAGCGGCAACATGCCAAAAAAGCTGGTTGCTGTGCTCATAAAAATAGGTCGTAAGCGTAAAGTTAATGCCTGCTCAATGGCTGATGTTCGATCAAGGCCTTCTTCTTGACCTAAGCGTGTTTGATGTACCAACAAAATAGCGTTATTGACCACTAAACCCAGTAAAATGATAAAGCCAATCATGGTCAGTAAATCAAGCGGCTGAAAAACACTAAGGTTAAGTAATTGCAACGCTAGAATACCACCGACTGTCGCTAACGGAATGGTAATAACCACTAATAAACTGTCTTTAATTGACTTAAACAAAGCGGCCATTAATAAAAACAAAATAACTAAAGCAAAAGCAAAGTTTTCCGCCATCACACCGATGGCTTTTTCTAGCTGATCGGCACTACCCCCGAGTTGAATATTGCCACCATCGGGCATAATATCGCGTAATTTAGGCTCTACTTGTGACTTTAATACCGAAATAGTTTCTTCTAGCGACCAACCTTTAGGTGGGTTAACATTTAAAGTGATGGTACGTTGGCCATCAATACGGGTTAAGCGGCTCGGACCAACCGTACGTTGTATATCCACTAAATTTGATAATTGTGTGATGTTGCCATTACCGGTAACCACGGGTACATCACCTAGGTTATCGGGATCATCCCAGCCATCGGCACGCAAAATAATATTCATGCGTTTACTGCCATTAAAATACTCACCAACATAAAGGCCATCGCCTAATGTTCTGACCACACGACCAACATCGCGACGATTCCAACCTTGCTCTAATATATTGCGATCATTAGGGCTTAAGTTGATTTCAGGCTCTGACATAGCAAGGCCAGGGTTAGCACTTACGTTTGCGCCTTCAATAGCTGCTTTGATCATATCTATACCTTGGCGTGCCACTTCTTGCAATGCTTGGGTATCTTTCGATTGCAGATACACTTGTACTTGTCTGCCACCACCAAAGCCGCCAAATAAATTGCCCTGCCTTGCAAAAACTTGAGTATCAGGTAAATCTATTAATATTTCATTCTTAACAATTTCAAGTAACTCATCGACTCTATCTTGATCTTTTACCCGAACGCCCAAACTACCGCCCCATGCGCCACCAAAAATATAATAATTTTTCAAGGCAGGCTCTTTAGTGCCATTCATATAGGGTTTTAAGCGCTCGACAATCGGTTGGATAACTTCTTTTTCAATGGTTTTGACATTAGATCCCGGTGGGAAACGTAAGTTAGCATCAATGGCGTCACGCTTAACCGGCGGTAAATAATCAAGATTAGGCATAGCAACGAGTGTTATGACAACCGGTAATATTAATAGACTTGTAGCTAGTGACAAACGCTTAATACGGTTGTTGGTACTGGTCATAACAAAGCAGGTGATTTTTTGCCAAAGCTTTTTATTAGGATCAATAACCTTTTGTTGTTTCAGTAAATACTTTGCTAAAACCGGTAGCAGTACCACAGCAACTATAAGCGAGACAGAAACCGCAATGGCTATGGTTAACGCTAAATCACCAAACAGCTGTCCTTCTATATCTTTTAAGAAAAATACCGGTAAGAAAATAGCGACAGTTGTTGCGGTCGAGGCCAGTAAAGCGCCCCATACTTGCTCTGCGCCTTGCTCGGAGCTGTCATGTTCATTAAGTCCTTTATCACGCATGCGTAAAATATTTTCTAACACAACAATGGCGGCATCGAGCACCATACCCACCGCAAAAGCCAAACCAGCTAAAGAAATAACGTTAAGTGAGCGACCGGTAATTTCCAAAACAATAAAGGTACTTAACAAACTAACCGGTATGGCGGTTGCAATAATTAACGTAGCTCGCATGCGGCGAATAAAAAACCACAACACTGACAGCGATAAAACAATACCGGCAAATAGATTACTGGTAACTAAGTTAATGGCACGGTAAATAAACACCGAGGCATCAAAAGATTGCACCATGACTAATTTTTTCTCGGCTAGTATTTCGCTATTAAGTAAGGCGACTTCTTGCTTTACTCGGTTTAACGTTTCTAAAACATTAGCGCCATTAGCCCTATTAATACGCATTGAAAACGCTGGATTACCATTTTGCACTGCCACTTCTTGTCTATCTCTATGTCTCACTTCCACGGTGGCAATATCACTTAAACGAATATTTCGCCCGCCGCGTGACTCAAGCATTAATTGTGATAACTCATCAACGCTGTATTTACCGCTATACCGTAAAGTGTATTGGCGTCTACCTACATCAATAAAACCACCAGAAATATCGTTACTGGCAGAAACCAAGGAAATGAGTCTCGGTATTTCAATGCCATATTCAGCGGCTTTAACTGGGTCGTAGCGAATTTGTAGTTCTTCTCGGTTTTGTTCCGAAAAAGTTTCCACACTGGCAACACCTTCAATAGACTCCAAGCGCGGCCTAATAACATCATTGGTAAAATCTATATATTGACTAATATCTTGACCATTGCCCGGTAAAGCCTGTAAAAAGAAAAAAGTCAGTGCAGGAGTATTGCCTCGACCACCGCCAAGCATAACTCGTGGCGGCCGAGCATCTTGGGGTAAGTTAGCGACACGTGTCATGCGGCTAATCACTTCAATTAGGGTTTGCTCCATATTAGTGCCGACACCAAAAGATAAATTAATGTAAGCTCCGCCTCTGTTAGCATAAGCAGTCATCGAATTTAAGCCAGGGATACCACGTAATACTTGCTCTTGTGGTTCAATAATTTCAGATTCAACTTCTTTAGGGGATGCCGCTCGCCAAGAAGTTTGTATGCCAATTTGCGGACGTTCAATATCAGGAAATAATTGCACTGGCAGTTTAAATAAGCTGAGCATACCTACAAGTAGAGTTAAGGCGACAACGACAGCGACAGCTGCTGGACTAGTTAAAGCGCTCTTGGTGAGTTTCATGGTGATTCCATCATTGGATTACATTAATTAACAATTAAGATACAAGGGTAAGCTAATAAAGTAAGTGGACTTGCGGTTAATCG
The DNA here is from genome assembly GCA_022969215.1 of Colwellia sp. GTDB lineage: Bacteria > Pseudomonadota > Gammaproteobacteria > Enterobacterales > Alteromonadaceae > Colwellia. The sequence goes on from JALJPA010000034.1 coordinate 25,346, forward strand.
AGATAAAAACACGACCAATAACATCAGAGAAATGCTTTGAAATTACCTGACATAATTAGACATATTTAATGATGGTTTTGACACACGTTAACACGTAATAAATCATCTCTGATAAGTAAAGCTTTGCAGGCCAGCAAGAATGGCCTTTATATATACCCGTTCTACTTCAAACTGGACCTTGAAGTAGAACGGGTATAAGTGACCTATTCTGCTAAGCCCTGACTATAGATTGACAGACCGATAGGCTATAATCGCCAGCAACTTCAGCTACAACAGTCGGCTATCATGATATCCTTACTCTCCCGTTTACTTTGTCTACTCTTACTTGCTTTATCATTTATAGCTCAAGCCAATTCAGTTGACAATAAAACGGATAAAGCCGAGCTGCCATCTCATAAAGCATTATTCGAAATGTGCTTATTTAAAGCGATTAAAAGTGCCGATAAAGCAGCTACGTTAGCGGAGATTGAGCATTATTGTGAACAACAGGTTGCTGAAAAAGTTATTAGCAAAAACAGTGGCCAAAGTGTTGAATTAGGGGTATTAGCCAACAGAGTGATCCGCGAAAAAAGAACTGCTGCCGATCCCTATGTTCTAACACCACACAAAATGAATTACATTCTGCCTTTATCTATGGTCGATGAAATTAACCACACGGCTTATCAAGGATTTTCCGATTGGGCTGATGAATTAAAAGATGTCGAAGCAAAGTTTCAACTCAGTTTAAAAGTACCACTGCTTACTGACAGTTTATTTCGACAAGGCGACCAACTATATTTTGGTTTTACTTTGCAGTCATGGTGGCAGATTTACTCGGAAGAAATTTCAAAACCCTTTCGGGAAACCAATTACCAGCCAGAGCTTTTCTATTTCACCCCCATTAGTTTTCATCCTTTTGGCGGTAATTCAGCACTAGTGGTTGGCGCCGAGCATCAATCAAACGGCCGTTCACAGCTGTTATCAAGAAGCTGGAACCGTGTTTATGTCAATTACCTTTATGAAAAGCGTAATTTCGCCTTATCATTTCGTCCATGGTATCGCATACCCGAGAGTGAGAAGGAATCTCCGTCAGATGGTCAAGGTGATGATAATCCGGATATTTTAGATTATATGGGCCATTTCGAGTTAGGCTTGATGTATAAATACGACTCAGCTTATGAATTCTCCTTTAAAGGTCGCAATAATTTTGCCACTCATAAAGGCTTTGTTGAATTTGGCGTGACTTTTCCTTTGTGGGGTAAACTAAAAGGCTATGCCCAAATGAGCAGTGGCTATGGCGAAAGTTTAATTGATTATAATGTTAACCAAAGACGCTTTGGTATCGGTATCGCTTTAACCAACTTACTTTAACTACCTATGTTAACCAAATGCTTTATCTAATGACTTTAAAAGGGAAAAATTAATAGACTTCACTTCTAGCGGCTTCAATCATTGCTTAATAACTATTTAACTCATTGCCTACTTAATGACTTACTTCATTGCTTTAGCAAAGCGTTGAGTTAGTAATAAACCTTCATTCATCGCCAGTTTATCGAGCTGCTCAGCTAATGCCTCTAGTCGTTGTGAAGGGGTTGGATGGGTTTTATACAACAAGGCTAAAGCACTATCATCGGCGGAAAATGATGCTAAGACTTGTAAATTATCTATATAAGCAAAAGCATCATAGCCAGACTTAGCCAATAAACGAATACCATATTGATCAGCCTGAAACTCATCATCTCGGTCTAGCCCTTTACTATATAAGTTTTGCGCCATACCCGTTACTTTTTTAGCCCAAACGCGATAATTCTTATCTTCATTACTGGCTGCGGTATTATCTTGATACGCTTGTGCTGAAATAAATAGGGTCTCGGTGACGGCACTTCTATTAGCATCATCTTTAATCGCGTTTAAATGATGATATTCGGTGATATGGACAATTTCATGAGCTAATACCGCTGCTAATTGCGCTTCATTTTCCAGCTGCATCAACATGCCTGAAGTGATGAAAACAAAACCACCCGGTGCGGCAAAAGCATTAATTGCCGTGCTATTAATCACGCCAAATTGCCAAGGTAGTTCGGGTCTTGAGCTATTCGCTGCTAGCCACATACCAACCTTATTAACATAAAGATTAATGGCTTCATTTTCATACAAAGATCGAGTTCCCAATAATACCGCCGACATGTTCTCACCAAACTGAATTTCTTGAACTTGATTAATACTATTGGCATTAAAAACCTTAACCCCTTGGTCTATTAACTGGCCGAGTTCAAAGTTACCAATTTTCAAACCGGTACTTTTACAAGCAAGGAGTGAACAGCTTAAGACAAGAATAAGAGCCAGGTAAGTGGCATAACTTGTTACGTTATTTATATAACTTGAACAAGTTAAATGAGTTACATATTTCATTTTTCTAGTCCTCTTTCACTTTTATCTGACTTGCTTTAAGTTTACCCTGCTTAGCAAACCTCGCTGCTGCGCCTGCTGAGACAGTATAAGAATTGAGTAAAGCGACCTGCTTTAAATCCGCTTTGGCTTTTTGTAAATCATTAACATCAAAACCGCGCACACCGGTTGATACTGTCGGTAAACTATCATTGTTAACACTTGAAAAAAGGGATTTGACACCCAGATTCCCTTCTCGTTTAGCCGCAGAGATAAACCTGACATTTAACATATTGACCCAGCCAGAAAGCTGACTGGTTTGTGGCACGGTTGCTGTTGAAATAAAGTACCAAGCACTTTTTCTTGTTTGAATATTAATCTTTTCTTTAGCAGCAACAGAGCCTGTAATACTACTTTGAAAACTAGGTTGCTTAAACAAGTTAACTTGTTTTATCATCTGCCCAGCACGAACATTGTTAGGCTGTTGTGGAGCTAGATTTGCTGCAAAGGACAAACTGGTATTTAAACTTACTAGGGCACAAAGGACGGTTGTCGGCGTGAATAGGCTAGTAGCCATTATTGAAAGGTAAGAGTAAAAAACTCTGGACATTACTTATCTCTCCTTAGGGGTTGATACAATTGAACCCTGCCCTGCCTGCCTTTGACTTGGTGCTCACCTTGATAACTAAAATCAAAAACATGACTGGTTAACTTTTTAGTGCACTCGGAAACTAATATTCGGGCGTTATTTTTAGTCAACCCTTCAATTCTACTTGCCAAGTTTACCGTGTCGCCAATAACAGTATAGTCAAGCCTTAAGTCTGCGCCGATCATGCCAACAATACATTCACCGGTGTGAATACCAATACCAATATCGAAATTTTGTAAATCTGTAGGCAGGCTTTGGCGAAAGCGTAATAACTCTTGCTCCATAGCTAGCGCTGCATGAATAGCCGCCACGGCATCTTGTGCAATTTCATTTTGCCTAGGTGCGCCCCAAAAGGCCATTACACAATCACCAATAAACTTATCCAGGGTGCCATGATGTTTAAAAATAATAGCCACCTGTTGATTAAAATATTGATTGAGTAGCTTGACCACTGCTTCGGCATCACTACTTTCGGCCAATTGAGTGAAGTTTCGAATATCAGAAAACAATACTGTCAGTGTTTGCTTTTTATTTAGCAGTTCAGGTGATAAAGCCCCCTCCTCAAGTAGTTTATAAACGACTTGCGGGTCTAAGAACCGGCCAAACATGGCTAGGGCTTGTTGTCGGCGTCGGTATTCCAAATAGCCATAAAGAAAAGAAAAAATGAGGAAACTAACTAGCATGATCATCAATATAGCGCCAATAAAAAATAGCTGTTGTTGCTTTAATAACGCAGTACTAATACTGCTAAGTATTATGCTAATCATGGCCATCAACAACAGCGTATATCCGACTTTCCTTACATAGCTACTGACTACTATAAACACTACGCAAGTAAGGGTAATTACCATGACCCCCATAACGGCATGGCTTAAATCACTTACTGGTATTAAATATTGTTTATTTTTAAGGTTATCTATCGCTGTTGCTAAGATATAAACGCCGGGGAGATTATCGCTTAATGGGGTTGTTCTCGCATCATATAAGCCTGATGCGGTGGCACCAATCAAAACAATCTTGCCTGACAATTTCTGTAAAAATTCTTTATTATTGTTAACGATGGCTTGATAAACATCGACATAACTTAAGGTGAAATATGGCTGTTCCGCAGCCCCTCGCCATTGTAATAAAACGTTCTGACGTTCCGGCAATGGTAATGCCAGAGAACTGACTAACTTTGCCGGTAAAGAGGGAAAATGCCAGCCCGAAAGATTTCTATAGACATCATAGCTGCGGCCAACTCCGTCAATACTGGCATTAAAGTTTATACTGCCCAGCTGCCAATATTGTTTATTTATAGCCAAGGGTAAGATGAAACGGCCTTTGGCATTTTTATTCGCTAAAGGTGTTTTTATTAAGCCCAATTCCTTAGGTAGATTTTTAAGTAAGACACCACCGCCAGCAACTAGATTTTGCTCTAAGGTCGCAAAATATATTCCCGTTGAATTTGCCAACACTTCATTAAAATAGGTATCCGCATCCGGTCGATAAATATCCTGATCGGCGAATAAAATATCAAAGACTATGGCAGTTAAAGCAAATGGTTGTAGCGCTTCAATAACTTGACCATGTACTGTTCTAGGCCATACCCAGCGCCCTGCCACAGCATTCATTTGCTTTAAGCTGTGATCATCAATAGCAATAACGACGATATCGTTATCAACGTCTAATTGAGCTGCTAAATATCGAGACTGGCGATCAAAAACAGCAAAGTCTGCCGTTTTAAAAAGCTTACTTTTCTGAGCAAAAAGGTAGGAAGTGATTAAGAAAACAACGATAAGTAATGATGATATTTTTACTCTGGATAATATCATAAGCTCTGTACCCGAGTTAAAGCCCAATGCTAAAACGAAAGTGTTAAAGCGAAGGTGTCAAAGTCATACTGCTAATAGCATATCTTTAATACTAATGACTGCTTGCTTTATGCTTCTTGCTAGTTGCTAGTTGCTAGTTGCTAGTTGCTAAAATAGGTTAAGATAAAATTAGATTATCTTATTTATTTTTGACTGTGGGTAAATATGCCATCCCAACCTTCATCAAAAACTTTCCCTTGTTGGGCTCTTAGTCGATCAAGATAAATTTGTTGATAAACAGTAACTGGCGAATGTGCTATTAATGAAGTTAGCAGCGCTAAGGCCTTTTGCCAATTTTGCTGCTTATAATGCTTTAATACTTGCTCAAATTGTTGAATTTGTGCCAGCTCTGTTTGACTAAAATCACTTAATAATCCCAGAGGCTGATATATGGTTAAGCCCTGTTGCTTTCCTTTGACTCTCACCGTATCTATTTCTTGAAATATAATGCCTTTACACTGTGACTTGGTCGACTGACTCACTAAAATAGCGACACCGTAATATTTGGTTAACCCTTCTAGGCGAGAAGACAAGTTCACGCCATCACCAATAACAGTGTAATTAAGTCGAGTGGCTGAGCCCATATTACCAGCAATAACATTGGCACTATTA
>JALJPA010000340.1 GCA_022969215.1 Colwellia sp.
TTAAAGCCGATATTATAAGCCGTTTTGGTATGAAAACTGGCAAACATTTTATGTAAAAATAAGCTAGTTTGTTGGCCATCGTCATTATCAGCAAATCGTAATTTAACCTCAGTGTTTTGTTTTTGAAAAAGCGGCACTGTTGCCTGTAACTTGTAGCCAGAACGCTGGGTGTTTTTGTACGCTTCAATTTCAGTGTCTATACCTAAACCGAGTAAATTACGCTCCTTAATACCAAAACTGTAAGTGTTTATACCACCTTTACGACCGAAACTTACCGTTGGCATCAGTGACCAGTTGTCCCACGTGGTTACTGTTATATTTTTAACATTTTCATCACTAGTGACTTCGGCATCCCTTAAGTATTTCCTGCTACGTAAATGGCGCTCAAGCTCGGCCATATCAGCAAAAGTTTTTATGCACTTATTAACAAAAAAACTGGCTTCATTTTCTAGGGTGGCTATTTTTGTATCAATGTGGATAGCATTGGCCCAGCGATGTAAAAAAATTATGCCTTCTTCACTTTCATCAAAGATAGTTTTTGGGTTGAATATCACTTTGGGTTGGCTGGTATTACAGAGTATATTTTCGTTTGATGGCTCAATAGGCATTTGGTTATAAGATTGTTTACTGGCTGAATCATCATGTGAAATATTAGCAATGCTTGAGGAGGTATTTACTTGTTTAGCTGATTTTTTAGCTATTTGTTCGACCGCAGATACAGCGTTACAGAGTGTAGCAATCAGTAAGCCGACCACTAATAAGGACGGCAGTCTAGTTATTGTCTTATTTCGCCAAATAAGTGAGATGTATTTTATGGGGGTTGGCGATATGACATTACATTTTTTTATTTTTTTTATGGTTACTAATAAAAACTGCATCGCGTACCTGAGTTAAGGTTAAATGAGTAATATTTTTAAATATCACTCATTTAACTATAGCTCTACTGGATGAAGTTGCTTAACCCTAGCTGAGGTTATTTAGTTTTTTGCTCGTTTAATACTATCAACTTTCTTTATTTTAGCTTGTTCAACCATTGTTTTTACTTGCTTTAGGAGTAACTTGGCATCATAAACAATACCGTCTTTTATTGTGTAATTAACGCCACCTGCACGGATGGGTTTATTGTTTTCATCTAGGCGAAAGTGGCCCGTGCCATAAAGTACTTTAAAGTTACGTAATGGGTTCTCACCCACTATCACTAAGTCTGCCTTTTTACCTACACGGATAGAGCCAATTTCATCTGCCATGCCAAGCGCTTCAGCGCCATTAATGGTTGCTGCTTGAATCACTTCGAGGGCATTAAATCCGGCTTCTCGCAGTAACTCTAATTCTCGAATATAACTAAAGCCATATATTTTAAAGATATAACCAGAGTCTGAGCCTACGGTTACTCGACCACCATGGTTTTTATAATCGTTTACAAAGCTCATCCATTGTTGGTAGTTTTTCTTCCAAGAAATTTCATCATCCGTGGTCCAATCAAACCAATACGAGCCATGAGCATTACGACTAGGCTGAAAGAAGTCCCATAAAGTTGGCAAGGTATATTCTTTATGCCAGTCGGCATTCATATCACGCATTAAGTCGCGATTTGCTTCATAAATAGTAAATGTTGGGTTTAAGGTTAAATCTAAACTGAGTAATTCATCACGTACGCTTAACCATTTTTCGCTGTTTTGTTTGGCTGCTTGTTGCCATAATCGTCCGGCTTCAGCAAACCTATGTTGTTCATTATTATAATTATAATCAGGTGAGTAATTTTGAATATGCTGATGTTCAAATAATGCTTCAGGCAAACCATACCAATGTTCCATTGAGGTCAGACCTAAACGGGCTGAATCAAGTACATTCATATTGGTTACGTCAAGTTGCGCATGATGCATCATACTACCTAAGCCTTGTTTTTTAGCTTCGGACAGTGCTGCTGTCATTATCTCTGGGGTGGCGCCAAAAAACTTAATACCTTTAGCACCTTTTTTAGGAATAGACTTGACCCATTTTTTTGCTTGTTTAGCCGTCGTTATGCTTTCATCTAAACCTAAGCCAAAAACAAAGTAGGGCATAATGCGTGGCGCTGCAATGGTATTTTCTTCACTGCGCTTTACATGCTCCATAACCCAATCAATACCATTAAAAGTGCCTGGCTCACGCACTGTGGTAATACCATGAGCTAGCCATAACTTGAAGACATACTCAGCTGGAATATTATCGGCACTGCCGCCAATATGACCATGCATATCAATAAAGCCAGGCAGTACATATTGACCCTCTATGTTAATTTCTTTATCACCTGGGCGAGCTTTCGGGCGACGTGCTAGCGCGATAGGTACACCAGGGTTACCAACATTAACGATTTTTACAATGCGATCGTTTTCAATAACAATATCCATGGGACCACGTGCTGGAGCACCTTCGCCATTGATTATAATACCACCGCGAAGAATCAGTCGCTTATAGGGACCTTCACCTGTGGTACGTTCAGGGGCTTTGGCATCACCAGAGGCTAATACAGTAGTGGCAGTTGTTAGATTGACGGTTAATGTGATCGCAAGGTAAACACAAAAATAGCCAAGTAAGGATAAAGACTTATTCATTTATTTATCTCTAATATTTCTAATGATGGTTAAGATACTATATCTTATACCCTTTACCAATCAAGATGCATGTTTCAGAGTGCTTGAGCAATTTCAATTCAAGGGGCTGTGATGAAGTAATGGTTATTCCCTTATAAGTCACAGCAACGATGAAGTGATGTTGCTCAAGCGCTTCTTTGATGGGGTTAAAATTACTTTTACCGTGTTAAATAATGAAAGCATAGAATGACTATGCTTAAAGTATTCTCCTTGCCTAAAGTCATTTTAATTCCCACTGAAATCCTGCACTTTGAATAGTAACGGGTATATAAAAAGTAATATGCACTGTAATCAATTGAGTTACAGTAAAGCTAAAATTAGTTGAAGGTTAATTATGTTCAGTGAAAAAATGATGCCACACTTTAGTGATACCGACGCTTTAGGTCACATAAATAATACTAAACCGCCCATTTGGTTTGAAGGTGCACGAGCACCCATTTTTAAGTTTTTTACGCCTGATTTAGATCCAAAGAAATGGCAACTTATTATTGCTAAAATAGAAGTGTCTTATCATGGTCAACTCTTTTATGGTCAAGAAATAGAGATAAGAAGCTACATTAGTCGAATTGGTGGCGCTTCGTTTGATGTTTATCAAGAGCTGTGGCAACACGGTGAAAAATGTGTATCGGGTACGGCCGCCATGGTCAATTTTGATTATAAAGCACAAAGTTCGAAAAAAATATCCGATGATATTCGAGCACAGCTCTCTGAACACTTGATAGATCTAAACGTATCTTGATTGCTAATGTTCAACTTTCCGTAGTCAAACTTTAACGTTTTGCTGCTAATTCGTTGTGATAACAATTAATTAGTCGACAAGATCAGCGCTGTGTTTTTACCCTGTGATAAGCAAGCTATTTTCTACGAGCTTTTTAAAAGAGAATAAAATAAAATAAATGGCCTGTTTAACAAAAAATCACTCGAATTTGATCGCCGCTCACTATAGAATTACCCTCTTAAACTAAATTTCAAAGACAGATTTTCTTTCTATGTAAATAGATAAAGAAACGGCACATGTCTTAATAGCTCAATTAATAGGATATTTT
>JALJPA010000341.1 GCA_022969215.1 Colwellia sp.
CACCAATATGTAAGTATTCATCTGGGAATAAACCCGTCAACTCAGTAACAAGGGTATCAATAAATTTATATACATTAGGATTAGTCACATCAAGCAATGGCTCAAATACTCCCCAATGACGCTCCATGACATAGCGCTTTTGTTCAGCCATTAATTCAGGATAAGCAACCGCAATAGCGGAAGCATGACCAGGTAGATCAAACTCAGGTACAACCCTAATACCCAAATTACTCGCATAAATGACCAAGTCTTTAATTTCTTGCTGGGTATAATACAAATTATCTGATGCTAATTGATGTAATTTCGGATAGGTTTTTGACTCAATGCGCCAGCCTTGATCATCGGTCAGGTGCCAATGAAAAACATTAAGTTTAGCCGCAGCCATACCATCAAGCTGCCGCTTGATGGTGCTCAGAGGAATGAAATGACGAACGCTATCGATGAGTAAACCTCGCCACTTAAAACGTGGCTCATCAACAAGAGTAACAACCGGTAATTGTAACTGAGATTTTGACGCCATTTCTGCTTCAGGGTAAGACTCAGGTAGTGCGATTATTTGCACCAAAGTTGTTAAGCCATGTAATGCCCCAAAATCACTTTGTGCTGTAATACTAATACCTTGCTCAGTAATACTTAGCTGATAACTTTCATCGTCACCTAATTTGGGTAAGTTATTAGGCTTGCTTTGTTGAACATTTGATTCAATATTAACGTTAATATCAGCCAAGGCTGCATCATTAATAATGATGAAACCTTGAAAGTTATAATTTGATATCTTTTTAAGTTGCTCAGTAAGGCGCTGTATAACTGATTTTCTTCTTTTTTCACTCATTCCCGAAATAAATAATTTAGGTGACTTTGTTAAGATAAAGCTACCTTGCCCCTTCATCAGCTGTTTCGGACACGGCATTAAACTTAAACATTGTTGATTTTTATTTTTTAATTTTTGATTGCTATCAACATAACTAGCATCACTAGGAAGCGATACAAGTAACAGACACAAAAGAATAAGTATTAAAGATAAGCGAGGCAAAATTTTTCCTATTTGATTATTTAACGTTAAATGATAACTTGGCGCGTGATTACGTTGACTTATACCCAAGCCACCTCAAAATGCAGGATTCAGCTGGAATTAGAATGCATTAAGTCTTTCATATTTTGACTCGCGATAATGGCGCCTGAATATTGAATAACTCGACCGGCAAGCGCATGAGCGAATTGAGCTGACGTGTGAATTGAATCGCCAAGCAGTCGTTTTGCCAAGTAACCTGCAGCAAAGGCATCACCAGCCGCGCAGGTATCAATAATTTTTTCTTTAGATAACGGTGGGCTAGCCACTTTCACCAGAGCAGCTTCTTTTGCTACCGGTCGAATCAAGCAGGGTTTACCTCCTTGTTTGAGCACCAATTCTGCCCCACCAGTTATCCAAGATAATGGATAACGAGCAAGTATCGATTCAATAGTATCTCCACCATAAAGAGCAAACTCGTCTTCATCGGTAAGAAAAGCGATATCCGCTAGTTCCATTGCTTGTTGATAAAAATAAAGAGGTTGACGGTGTTGCCACAATATTGGTCGGTAATTATTATCAAAGATAATACGGCCACCTTTATGCTTAAACTCTGTCAGAAGAGTTAATAAATGCTGGCAATCTTGATCCGATAAAATCGCTAAACTGATACCGGTAAAATAAAGATAATCAATGGATTTAGACAGTAACGCGACTTCCAAAGGAGAACCTTTTTGGCAAAAATAATATTTAGCGGCACTATCATCACGATCATAACTAAAACTTCGTTCGCCCTGATCATTATTGACTATAGAATATCGTCCTAGCTGTCTTCCTCGCATTTGACTGACAAAACGAGTATCTATATGTTCTTCTTGCCATTGTTCAAGTAGGTGTAAGCTTTCTTTATCTTGCCCTATTGCGGTAATGTAACTAACGGTAAGTTTTTCTTGGGGTGCGACTCTTACAAGATAAAGTGCGCTATTAAGGCTATCTCCGCCAAAACGAAACGCCTCATTAGCGCTTTTTTCAATCATGCACTCACCAAAGAAAGCGATATTGATCATTCAGCTCCCCCTTGGCTCATCATACTGTTTTGGTTATCTGACTCTTCTGTTTCTTTTGGAAACTGATAGCTAAGTAAAGTCACTGAAATGCCTGCTACGGTAGCACAAATAATGGCAGGTAAGACAGGGTTACCAAAATAGTCAACTAACTCGCTATTAGTGCTAATCACAATGGCGGTAACCATGCCAATAAATAATGTCGCAATGGCTCCTTGCCAATTATATTTAGGCCATAAGCGCCCTAATAAGCCACAGACACACATGCCTGACATTAAAATAGCAATCATTTTAGTGATGTAGGTAATAATGTCATTTGACATCATCGCCAATAACAAAGCGATACCAATGGTAAAGAATAACCCTATGCGAGAAGATAAAATCATCTTGTTTTTGTCTGGGGCTCTACCGAGGATGAATCGATAAATATCTGTTAATAATACACTTACCCCTGCAATAGCATCAGAACTGGCACTGGATAGGGTTGCAGATATGCCCGCGATAATAATGAATACTCCTAATGCTAATGGCATAACATTTAACGCAATATGCGGAAAAGCAAAAGCAGCATTATCTAGTTCACTGGTCATACTGTATGCACTCATACCAATAATCGCGGGAATAATTGAAAAACCAAGGTAGATAATGCCTGAATAGATAAAAGATTTTCGTATCGTGTTGACGTTTTGTCCTGAGTAAATTCGTTGGCGAAAAGAAGGGGTGGCAAGAACGCCAACTAAAATAGCTAAGGCTAATGAAAATGCAGGAAGAACACCTATTTTATCTAGCGCTAAAAAGCTGATGTTTTCTTCAGGTTGTGCTGACAACATTGCTTGCCAGCCCCCAATATAATCAACAGAGAAGTAAGCCATAGAGATAAATCCGATAAAGAGTATTAAGGCTTGTATCGAGTCAGTCCAGACGACTGCAGTATAACCACCAATGATCACATAAATTGAGAAACTTAGCGCTATAAGTAGTTTTGCCCAATAAATATCCAAGCCCGTTAACCAAGATAAATACATACCTCCACCGATGATATGGGCACCTAACCAACCGATGCTTGCGGCGTAAATAATAAAAGCAACAATATTTTTAACATAGATATTGTTATCGACATAATAACTAAGTTCTTCACTCATGGTAGTAAACTGCAGACGTCTTACGGGGGCAAAGATCCAAGCTAATAACAATATGCCGACAGCGCCACCTAAACCATATAAAGCACCAGCCCAGCCATTATGATAAGCAAAACCAACCGCGCCCATAGAAGAGCCTGTGCCGACCATAGTTGCAACAGTAGTACCCAAAGAAAGCAAGAAAGGGACTTTACGGCCAGCAAGTAGAAAGTCATCGCCAGATTTCTGTTTACGAGAAACCCACCAACCGACTAAAATCATCACTACTATGTAAGCAATAAATGCTAACGTAAATACAATGTCCACTCGAACTCCTTTTTATAACTTAATGTACTTATACCAATCCGTATAAGAAAGTCATCACTTAGCGATAATTTAAAGGCTTAGAGGCAAGGCATTGATTGAAGAGAATGGTTATTCCCTTGTCAAAATCAATAACGCCGCTTATA
>JALJPA010000342.1 GCA_022969215.1 Colwellia sp.
GCGATTAATAGTTGTGAAAGCTCTAAAGAAGCTTTAAAAACAAAAGGTTTTTATACCGGACATATTCGTGAATATACTATTAAAGGCAATAGTGGTACTTGGGAAGAAATACCAGATAATAATGGTTTGAACATTGACGTTCTTGATTGTGAAGGCGATGTCAAAACAGCGGACAATATCGGTAGCGAAAAAAATATATATAGTTTACCGCTTGGCTACCCTGCCGATGATTTAGGTACAAGGAAAGATCCTGTTTACCATACAATGGATGAAAGTAAATCAGCAATTGCTTGGTCTGGCCCTTTGGTGACCTTATATACCGCAAATTATCTTCGCTGGTATCATAGTGCACTTAAAAACAAAATTACGGAAAGTCGTTTAGAAACAGCAATAAGAAGTATCACAAACGTTATTGAAACAACTGACGGGATAGAGTTTGGTCTAGAAATATTCAACTATAATAGATGGAATAGTTCACCAAATAATGGTGGTCGCGTTGTTTATGGTATAAATGAAATGACAGCATCTCATCAGGTGACTCTTATTGATATTATTGATAATGATCTTACCGCGTATACCTGGACTCCTTTGTGTGAAGCAACCTATGAAGCACAACAGTACTTTGCTGGTAAAGCGGTAGTATATGGCGATGATGCTAGGAACTCAGCTAGACCTATAGCTGACTCTACAATAATTAATAGTGATAATGAATATATCACTCCATTTGATGAATGTACTGATAAAGCCTACATCATATTAATCACCGATGGTGAACCAACATATGATACTCAAGCTGATAGTAAAATCACGGCATTAACATCTAAAATTCCTGATGGTATCGATGAAAATGGAGCTAGTGTATTAAAAACTATTACCTTTACAGGTAGCCACGAACATTTTGATAACTCTAGTTATAATGATGAAAATTTAAGTAAGGCAAGTTACTTACCTGCCATAGCCGGTTGGATGAATAATTACGATGTAAACTTAAATATTGATGGTGTGCAAACTGTATCAACTCATACCATTGGTTTTAGTGATGGTGCTGATGATGCCGCTGGCTTATTAATTGAGACAGCAAAACGCGGTGGCGGAGAGTATTTTTCTGCTAATAATGAATTACAGTTAACCAGCGCGTTGCAAAGTACTTTACGCAATTTAGCACCAGCTAACGATAGTTTAACCTCAGCTTCTGTAGCCGCAAATAACTTTGATAGAACTGAAACTTTAAATTCTGTCTATTACGCAATGTTTGACCCTCGAAATGGTCCCCGTTGGCAAGGCAACTTAAAGAAATATAAGGTAGTTGATAGTGTTCAAGTTGGCGTTAATGATTTACCTGCCCTTGATGAAGACACAGGGCATTTTTCTACCACAGTGCAAAGTTACTGGTCATCAACTGTTGATGGTAATTTAGTTGCAGAAGGTGGTGTTGCTAGTTGGTTTGCAACACAAAATGTTGCTGACCGCGTTGTTTATAGTGATATTGGTGATGGGGGGACACTTGCTCTGTTAAATACAGCGGCTTTAACTGGCAACGAGCAAGCCTTTGCCGATGATTTAGGTATAGCTTTAGCGGACGTTACTGATTACTTTAATTGGAATTTAGGCATGGATGTCGATGATGAAGATAAGGATGGCAACATAACTGATATGCGGGCGGATGTTTTTGGTGATCCTCTGCATTCAAAACCGTTAGTTGTTAACTATGGTACAAGTATACGCATTGTTATAGGTACTAATGCGGGTGCATTGCATATGTTTGAAGATGCAGGAGATACGGTCTCAGAAAAATGGGCCTTTATGCCAAAAGAGCTTTTTCCAAACATAGGGGGGTTACGAGATAACTTTTCTTCTGCCAGCAAAATTTATGGTATTGATGGTCAAATCACTTCCTATGTAAATGACAATGATGGCGATGGTATTATCGAAACAGGGGATACTGTCTGGATATTCTTTGGTTTACGTCGTGGAGGTGATTCATATTATGCTCTAGATATCAGTAGTCCAGACTCGCCAAAATTAATGTGGCATATTAAAGGTGGCAGTACTGACTTTGAGGAGTTAGGCCAAACGTGGTCGCAGCCTAAAGTTGGTTTTTCGAAACTCAATTTAAGCGGTAATGTTGCTAGTCCGGTACTTTTCTTTGGTGGTGGTTATGATACCAATAAAGATAGTGATAACGCAGGTACTAGCGATAGTAAAGGTCGATCTGTATACATGGTTGATGCTAAAACAGGTGAATTAAAGTGGAGCATGGCACCCAGCGGTGCAGACACTACTTTTGCCGGTACGGATAGTATTCCTTCAAGTATTGGCTTATTAGACAGTAATGGTAATGGCTTAGTTGATAGGTTATATACGGGAGATACTGGTGGCTATGTTTGGCGTGTTGATTTGCCAGGTGATAACAAAGCCGATTTCTCAGTATTTAAATTAGCAAGCCTAGGTGGCAGTACGAATTCCACAGATAGACGTTTCTTTTATGAACCTTCTATTGTAAGAACCTTTATTGCTGAAACTATTGAAACAGAAGTTGTTGATGAAGATGGTGTAACTACTACTATTACCGTACACCAAGAAAAACCGTATGATGCGGTATTAATTGGTAGTGGTGATAGGTCGAACCCATTAGGTACAGATACTGCGGATAGTTTCTTTATGATTAAAGATGAACATATAAAAACACAAACATTTTCTGACACTAGCACACCTTCAACACCAACTGTAATTGGGAAATCTAATTTATTTGATTTTACCACTGATCGTTTTGCAGCGACAATGACTAGCCAAGCAAGAGAAACGTTAGAACTAGAGGTAAGTGCACAATCTGGTTGGTTTATTGATTTCACTCAAACAGGTGAAAAGAGTACTTCAGCGGCTATAGTTATTAATGGTATTGCTTATTACACCTCATTCACACCGCCAGAGTTTTCGGCGGAGTTGGTTGATTGTAAACCGCCAACAGGCAAGGGCTGGTTATATGCAGTTGATTTAGCATTAGGCACAAAAAGATATAATTGGCTTTCAGAGAGCTCTGATAATCGAACAGATAGAATCGCATTAATAAGTGAGCAGTTCTTAGGCTCTCCAACATTAATTGTATTACCGGATGATCCTGATGACCCTAAATCAGAAGTTACAGGAAACCTCATTGTTGGCAGAAAAATTATCGGTGTAGACTTTGATTTGAAAACAATGCGCACTTATCTGTATGTTACAGAAGAGCAGTAAGTTAAAGCTACAAGTTTATTGTTTTGGAAAGCTGAACATAAATCAACAGAAAAGAATCTATGCTTTTACTTAGTAGAATTATTTATCATCTTAACTATTATCGAGGTTTTAGCGGTAGTAGCTTACCCGTCATACACAGATTTTGTTCTTGGCTTTAATAGCTTGGAAGCGCAACGGGTATATATAAGGTTGGCTAATTTACAAGAACAAGTATTCGTTGATAGACGATTGTATGCCGAATATATGATGGATTAAACATGGACAAAATTATGAAACTCAGTCAAAAATTTATGTGATTTTAGTGTCGGCGTAAACAACTACCATTATCATAAATGAAAAATCAAGGAAATGATTCAGGCGGTGTTCGTTGTAAAATTGATTATGTAGGAACTTAAAATCCTGAAAAATGTTGGG
>JALJPA010000343.1 GCA_022969215.1 Colwellia sp.
TCGAAAGAGTCAAACTATGTAAAACAACATTAATGTGAGTGCTCACACAAATTGCATGATAACTAATTGTTAAAGAAGAACTCCTTAATAAAGTTAAGAAGTCGATGAGAGTCGCATTCGCTCTTCACCGGAGCAAGTTAAGCCTAGCTTAATTTGCTTGGCTTCGTTGCTGTAGCCCCGAAGCAGGAGGCGTATAATACGCTTCCGAGTTTTGAAGTCAACGTTTTTATTAATTAAAAGTAAAGTATTTTAAAACACTTTAAAACTCAACGTTAAGTTAACTATATTAGCTTAAAAGCAAGTAGATAACTTATCAAAACAGTTCTTTGATGACTCAATTTTCGTGACCCCCTTGGAACTGGAGCGCATTGTAGAGAGTTTTAAATTTTGGTCAATAGATTTTTAACATAAAATCCTATTTATTAAATCGTTCGTTTAGTTAAACGACAACATGATTATTTAAACAACTATTCTAGTAGGTATTCTTAGTGTTTGTGCTTTATTAGCAGATTAATTGCATAAATTTTGCACTTGATAGTTGCACATTATAAAAAGCTGCGTAACATAGAATTGCTATTTGCATATATTCATGCAGTTAAATTAGTTTATTAAAATAATAATTAGGTATCTTTATATGAAGTCTCCAACTTTACAAACAGTCATCATTGCTGTTGTTTTTGCCATCATCGCATACATTATCTCTTCTACCATGCCAGTTAGCTCTACTCTTGTAGCTGGTCTAGTATTTATTAGTGCGTTTCTCGCACCTCTAGTTATTGGTAAGTCCTCAACTAGCTCTGGTTCATCTACAGACAGTAACACTAATGTTTCAGATGAAGATGTTAGAACACTCTATGTTGGTAATTTACCTTATAGAGCAAATGAAACCGCAGTAAGAGAACTTTTTTCCAATCATGGCGCGGTACTTTCTGTACGCTTAATGAAAGATAAACATACCGGAAAACGTCGCGGTTTCGGTTTTGTTGAAATGGCTGCTGATGATTTAGATAAAGCCATTACTGCGTTGAATGATACTGAGTTTCAACAACGTACATTAAAAGTAAGAGAAGCTAAAGAACGTCCTGAACGAATAGAAGATAATGATCAAGATGATTAATCTTTGATTTAGAAATATAAAAAAGGCTGCTAACGAAAGTTATCGGCCTTTTTTAATGACTTTAGTTACCGCATTATCATTAACTGTTCTAATGAGTTTCCTTTTTGCTATACACGTCAAGCAGCTTACCTTCATATTAAGCAGCAGTTAAAGCCTTATAGTCACCCATTGTAATGCTCAACTCTCCTTTCTCGCTATTATTTTGTTAATAGCATCATCCAAGTAAACACTTGCACTTGCTTTAATGCAGACTGGAGAGCGGCTATGCTTTTTTGTAGTTGCTGGTATATTAATATCCGAAGGGTGAGTTGAATTAACCATGATTTACTTTTGCTAGATACTCCATTATCGGTTTCTTGGGCTAGATGCTTGGCTTTATAGTTATACTTTGATTATTAATTATATGAATTAAAGGCTAGACAAAAGCTAAGTCGATAGTAAAATCCGCGCTGTTATTCTTATCTCTATTTCTTTATACAAGGCACTTTTATGTTTAGTCACATTCATCCCGATAATTACGATGCGCAATTGTCTAAAAAACAACAAGATCTGGCTGAGCTATTTAGTGACTTTGCGTTACCAGCTGCCGATTTATATCCATCTGCCCCCTTAAATTACCGTCAAAGAGCTGAATTTCGGATTTGGCATGATGGTGATGATCTTTATTACATTATGTTTGATAGTAAAACTAAGGAAAAGTTTAGAGTAGATGACTTTCCTGTTGCCAGCGAATTAATTAATAAAGCGATGAAAGCTTTGTTAACTGCTATTAAAGGCAATAAGGAATTACGTTTCAAGCTATTCCAAGTAGATTTTTTATCGACATTAAGTGGCGAGCTATTAATAAGCATGTTGTACCACAAGCCTTTAGAAGATAATTGGCAAATTGAAGCCGAAAAGTTAAAAGTTCAATTATCAACTATTGCTCCAGTTGATATTATTGGTAGAGCAAAAAAGCAAAAAATTATTATTGATAAAGATTATGTGATGGAATCATTACAGGTTGGGGAAAAGACCTTTGTATATCAGCAAGTAGAAAATAGCTTTACCCAGCCCAATGCAGGCGTAAATGAGCAAATGCTGTTATGGGCTCAGCAAGCAACGATAAATTCCAGTGGAGATTTAATTGAGCTGTACTGTGGTAATGGTAACTTTAGTATTGCACTTGCTGAAAACTTTGAACGAGTACTAGGTACAGAGATATCTAAAACATCGGTTCGTTCTGCCCAAATAAACATTAGTAAAAACAATATTGATAATATCGATATTGTTCGTATGTCGAGTGAAGAGTTTAGCCAGGCAATGAATGGCGAGCGTAAATTCAGACGCTTAGAAGGTTTCGATTTAACAGCATATAACTACGATACTGTGCTAGTTGATCCACCACGTGCTGGATTGGATAAAGATAGCGTTGAATTGGTAAGTCGCTTTAACAAAATTATCTACATATCTTGCAACCCTGAAACATTAAAAGATAACCTAGTTCTGCTAGTTAAAACCCATAAGATTGTTAAATTCGCTTTGTTTGATCAATTTCCTTACACCCATCATGTTGAAACAGGTGTAATACTAACAAGGAAGTAGAACTAGCGATTTCTTCTCAATTTTTTACGGCGATCACTGAGCTCAAGTGCGCCGCGTGCAATGAAGCGTAGTTGCTGAATAGTTTGCTGGGCTAGTTGATCGCGCTCTGCTTTGTCTTCAATATCAAGCGCATCTGAGCCAGCACTAAAAACAATGGTTACCGCTGCATTGGCTTGCATATAAGCGACATCTGCGTCTAATTGGTTAGCTTTTTGTAAATAATCGCACAACTCCATAGTAAAATAGCGTATCTCTCGAATAACTGCGGCACGAAAAGCTGCGGAAGTTCCAGAACGCTCACGTAGTAAGAGTCTGAAAATATTACCATTACTTTCAATTAACTCCATAAAGGTTTGCACTGATATTTGAATAACAGAGCCACCTTTAGCTATACGTTGTCGTGCTTGACGCATTAACTGTCTAAGCGTTAAACCCGCTTCATCTACCAGAGTTAAACCTAATTCATCCATATCAGAAAAATGACGGTAAAAAGAAGTTGGCGCTAATCCTGCTTCTTTTGCTACCTCGCGTAAACTTAAGCTAGAGAAACTACGCTCGGCACTGAGTTGTTTTAAAGCCGCATTAATTAGTTGGCGACGGGTCTTTTCTTTTTGCTGTGCTCTTACACCACTCATGCTCATTGCTCTTGTAAAAATACCGAATTATTTTCTTTAGCTATCATACTGTAATAGCGAATAAATGTCAGTTTTGCCCAATAAGTATAAATATAATTAATAAACACACTTGACTGGTCGGATGATCTAGCTAAAATAGTTATAACAGCGTACACGTGTACGCTTAAATTTATTTAATACTATTTTAGAGAAAGAAATGAATAAACCCGCTGTCATTTGGCCTAATGTTACACTTTTCTTAGTTACCTTTTTAGTAGCCGCTGTAGCTGTGCCCAATCGGGCATTAACTTATGGTTTTGATAACACGGAAA
>JALJPA010000344.1 GCA_022969215.1 Colwellia sp.
GCATTGACTCAAAAGCCGTTAACTGTGGATTTTCTTCACTAAAGAACACACGATAGTCACTTTTAAATTCTAACTTTTGTGCCCCCATACCAGCTACCATGGCGAAGGTAATACAAACAAGTATTACCCAAAATGGATTCTTGCCGACAAAATTATAGAGTTTGTCTCTCATTGTTAAGCTCCTTAAATTATAAATTTTTCTTCATTGAAAACGATTCTTTTAGATGACGAATCGTCACTTGTTCTATCAAAAAAATGCGGCTAGACACCGCACGTTATTTGTATTCAGTTTCCTAAGAAATGCTAGCTAAAACTTTCAAAATTTAGCTCGCGCCCTTTTGCTTTGATTTGCATTAGCTCTTCAGGGAATAACTCTGCCAAAGCGGTTTTTAACTCTGCACAATGGTTTCGATCTTTGCTTAAAGGTTGCCAGCCCATACCATCATGAAGTAAATTACTGTGATTAAATAATTCACGTTCTACAATCAAACTTGTTCTGCCACTACACTGTTCAACTTCGCCTGAAAGCAAGGTGATAGCACCATATGCCATTGACCAATTGCTAAAACATATTTGCTGGATATCCATATTTAGTGGCAA
This sequence comes from Colwellia sp., assembly GCA_022969215.1. GTDB lineage: Bacteria > Pseudomonadota > Gammaproteobacteria > Enterobacterales > Alteromonadaceae > Colwellia. Next base: position 601 of record JALJPA010000344.1, read on the forward strand.
GGATAAACTGCCATCATTTAAGCCATCTTCGACAATGCCGTGAATAGACGTCATTAACTTAACTTCTAATAGTTCACCCTCATTAATATGTTTTTCACTTGATTTACCCACTACATTCGGTGATTTAGAACACATTACACATTGAAAAAGTGCCGGGTATAACATTGCATATATCAGATAAGAGAAATTTAAAAGTAACATCCGTGAACGTGCACAACCCTTAAATTGGTAGGCGCGATAAAATAAATCACCTAATACTTTAATTGAGTAATTACTGATGGCTAACAATAAATCTTCTTTACCAATAAAGTGTTTGTAAACCGTACCTTTCGAAAAAGGCACTTGGGCAACAACTTTATCCATGGTCAAATTTTCAATACCATTTTTCTGAATAAGTAATACTGCAGAGTTGATTATTAGCAACTCTCTTTCCTTAAGTGCAGCTTCATCGAGTAACTTAGGTGGTGTCATAGGGCCTACTATTCAATATGTGACGAATCGTCACTGACGAAACGTCATAATACTCTAGATGTAATTATTGTCAACGACTTTGTAACTCAAATGTACATGTGAATTTTCTTTCATCGCCATAATATGGTTCAAAGGGATTACTAACAATTTATTTAGCATTTGTTGGTCTAAAGGTTTATTAAAGGTGATTTAAATTTTCTTAGGTAAAAATGTGAGACGGGGTAGTAGAGCTAATCAATGCCTTGCATATTATTAGTCGTAAACTATGGTTTTTTAGTAATGAATAATTTTCAAGGATTGAATAAAATGAAGCAACAACTCCCAGCGCCTGTCGTAACTTGGCTTGAGGTAATAAAAAAACCAATATACCTTTAGATATTATTAGAAAGCGTACTCAGTTACTTTGTTATTTTTTTGGCTCTGTGGCGTTGGCCTATGTGTACGCTGAACAGAATCAGATTCATCACAGAAAATCGTCATGAGATAACAAACTTCCAGTCTGTTTAAGCGAGATTATGTTATTCCCCTTAACCACCTTAGCGGTCGTTCACGTATTTGTATTTGTATTTTCATGATTTTAAAAGTAAGAATCATAGCTCTTAAAGTACTTGCTTAGAAGACAACAGGGCTAAAGGGTAACCAGCTGTTGCTAAGTCATTTTATTACTATTAACCAATGATATAGTGATGCTTTAATAGGTATATAATCAAAGGTTATTTATATTTTACTTTATTACGAGCTTAGTACACTCAATTATTCTTTCATCGGCACCCAGGCACCCGTTTTATACATACCTAAATCAGTGCCAAACTTAACAGTTTTATCCAACTGTTTGTCACCGCCAGCTTGATTATGTAAATGGAAATTCAGTCCGTAACCGTATGAAAGTCCGGCTTTCCGCATAATATCACCTTTGATAAAAGTAGATATTTGACCGCCTAAGCCTTTTGTAACTGCTTTGTCAAAGTCGTTAATGAAGGGCTTCATTGCCTCGATATGCACGAAACTTTTGTCAGAAAAAGCGGCTTGGCTAAATGGCTTCTCTTTTGCGTCAGCTCCCTTGTTTTCAGCAATTTGATAGGGAGTAATGATATGTAGGTAAAACAGTACCGATTTATCGATATCATCCCACAACTTCCAAGTTTGTTTAGTGACCTCATCTAAGTTACCCATTTTATCATCGACAAAACGAATAACTCGCGCCAGTGTATTGGCATCTGAATACAAAGAACTTGCTTTGTTGCTTTGATTTAATGCTGACAAGCCTTTAGAGACCTCAGAGATACCAGGTACAACTAAACGTACTCCTTTTTTAAGCCCTTCTTGAAACACATATTTTGCACAAGTAAAGACCTTACTGGAGTGTTTTTTAAGAAACTTACCCGGCAATAAACGTTGCATTTGACTCGTTCTAGTTGCTTTAATGCCATAAATTTCATGTAAACATGTAGAGTGAGAGGCAAAACGTTTGCAGGGGATTTTTTTTGTGTAGACCAAGTCCATAGGGTAACGTGAAGGCACATCATCTAAGTTATATTGACTATCAGCATGGTAAAATCGGCTGAGTTTTTCTACTTCTTTTGCGCCATTGGCACGCTGTTGACCCATTTGGAATAACCAACTACGGTTTTGTTGGCTTGTTAATGCGTGGGCGACAATGCGAGAAATTTCTTCTTCACTGCGAGACGATACTGATATTTTATACATAAAATCATTTTCCTTAACATTTTGTCAGTAACAAAATTTATTATTACAGATAAGTCGCTTTTTTTTGTTACTTATAATTAGCCTCTACCCTGATAATTTTTATACACAGCTATTCACTATCAGTAATATTAATTTTGATAATCACTGCAAACCTTAATTTAAGATAACATCAACATAGTAACTTTACTATTCATCAGTTTGTCTAATCCAACCTTTTGAATATACGACTTTTATACTCTGTTTTCTAGGAATCAGCTCAGGAATAATAGTGAGCTAAAAATGAACATTTTCGCCTATGTTCATTACAATTAGTTTTGTATTCGTGGATTTAACACGAAGAAAATCTTAACTCCCAGTATTTATTTACTAATTCGTCATAAAACTGTCAATGCTAACTTTGTTCGCATTGCCGGCATTAACGCTCTGAAAAAGATAAGGCCTTCTTAGAGCCTTGAAGTGAACGTTAGCTATTACTACCTGCTAATGTCGCTTTAACACACCAAGAAGTCATTAGCGGTGAACTAATTTTAACTAACCATTGGTTAAAATCTAAGGCTACTTTTACCACAAAGCGGTCTAAATTATTAGAACAATTACCTCCAGTTTTATGTCCGCTATTTCCAGATATAGTAGAAATAAGCATTTCCCTTAATAATTATTGAAATTTAGAATAAACGTAACTTACCCGATAAATCGCTTTCGTTGATGTAAGTACGAAGTGGACAATTTTCCATAAAAAAGGATTCAACTAGAGTCAAGTTTTTGGGTGTCCCTTTTTTATTTTTTTAATCCTACTCGCTATTTTTGCACCAGTGCTTGCACCGTATTCCCCGGTAGACGGCAATTTGGAGATGATACTAT
>JALJPA010000345.1 GCA_022969215.1 Colwellia sp.
TTGGCTGAAATTAATAACTGCTGATGAGATTGTCCATCAATGAGTGCTTTATCTTTTAATTCGCTCAATAAGCCTTGAATTAAAGTCATTCGCTCGCTTGCGTAAGCGACAGGGTTAGATGATAAATCACCGGTCATTATACGTGGATCGATATGACGACCAGGAGCACGCATATCATCAGCATCATTACCAAAAGCTAAACCTTTTTCACTAGAGCGCGCTAATATTTTTGCTAAACGCTCGGCTTCTTGCTCTGAGTCATCAAGAGCAATTGAATAGCCATATTCGATGGCCCAATCATCATATAGACCAGGCTCTGTTTGAAAGTAATCACCTTGGGCAGTGCCTTTAGGAGCAACGTTAATGGGAGAGTAATCCATAACTGAGCCAGTTAACGCGCCTTGCGTAAGTGATTTATCGTGAATTTCTTTTTCATCCCACAAAATTGAGGCTTTCATATTGTGGTTTAAACCTAGGGTATGACCTACTTCATGTAGTACCAAATGACGTAAGCCTTCTTTTAGTACGGCTTTATTTTCTATGTCATTACCATTGGACATCGCTTGGCTAAGTAACAAGCCTTGTTGCAATTCATGACCAGCACTGCAATTTAATGCACTTTCGGAGCCTGGCCCTTGATTTACTTGCTCTAAATTATTAAAACCAACACTAGCTGCGCCTTGACTATATAAGCTGTTATATATCCAACGGTTTTTCATAAAGATAAATTCAAGCATGATATCAGCACCTAGCAGCTGACCCGTTAATGGGTTGGCTAAAGATGGGCCGTAACCACCAAAGCGCGGTTGTGGTGATGAGGTCCAACGCAGTACATTGTAATTTAGATCCCCTGCTTGCCAAGTGGCATCATCTGGCTGAATTTTAACTTGTAGGGCATTTTTAAAGCCGGCTTTTTCAAAAGAGGAATTCCACGCTAATACCGCCTCGCTAATGGTGTCACGCCATTCGAGTGGTGTAGTATTTTCAATCCACCAAACAATTGGCTCAACTGGCTCTGATACCGCAGCGCTTGGATCTTTTTTTACTAGGTTCCAACGATTCATGACGTCTTTATAAGGTGCCCAGCTACTCGAGGTCATTTGAGTATATTGACGACCAAAGTAACCAATACGGGCATCTTGATAACGTGGGGTGAATTCACCTTTAGGTAGCTCTATAAAAGAGTGTTGCAGCTTAATTGACACCGAACGTGGATCAGAAACGGCTTTAGAGCCATAAACACTTGGGTTAGGATTATTGAAAACATAATCGACAACAATATCAACATTATTATCGTAAGCGCGTTTGCTTAGGATGCGTGATTTTTTACTATTTAACTTACCTACCTTAAAGCGTTTTTTAGCTTTTTTATCATCAACACGCGCCCAAGGAGAAACTTTATGCAGTGCTTCACTTAAGAATAGTTTATCTACCTTTAAAGCAATTTGGCCATTTTCTACTTTTTCAATCTTTAAACTGGCTAATACCGCTTCACTTATATTGGCATCTTTAGCACGGCTAATCGGGTTGTTTTCATCAAATTGATAGCGAGAGGTTTTGGTGACGATGTCGACACGGTCAAAGTAACGTCTAAATTCAATGATTTTTTCACCACGGTAACCACCACGGAAATGTCCAGCATCAGCAAGACCGTCAACGGTTTGGGCAAAATGTAAAAAAGGCGTGTCTAACTGGCTTTCATCCAACAACATTAACGTTTCGCCAGTCTTTTTATCTTGATAAAAATCAAACAAACCTAAGGTCGCGGTTTTATTTTCAATCATTTGCTCAATGGTTTGGTCTTTCTTCTTCGATTTCGATTTTTTATCATCTGCGGCAAAAGCAACCTGATTGGCGCTTAACGCAAGAGTAAGTGCTATTGCTAGACTGGTTAATTTCATTGGAATTTCCTTATGGGACGGTTGTTATTGTTATATTTTTAAAATACTTAACCTGAACTCTGGCTAATGAATTTTTTAACACGATGAAATTTAAATAATAAATTACACGTTATATACAATGATGATAGTTTAATCGTTATCAAGGCATTTTTACCTACCCAATAGCTGGCTATTGGTAGGAGAAATAACGCTGAGAGCACTTAAAATAACGTTGTTGTATAATATTGTTTATCCAGAGTTCAGCTTGCTTATGCTAATTTACACATGATTTTAGTTAAAGTAACTAAGCAGGCTTAGCAAAGGGTAACAAGATGTTACAAGGTGTGTTTTAGCGGGATAATTTTCACTTAATCTTTTTCAGCTTTATAAATTCATTTTTATTAAGCTAATTTATTAAATACTCTTTAAACCTTTTTATGTTGTTCGGTATCTTAGTTAATAGCGGACATTACTTTAGACATTACTTTAGACATTAAGTTTAGATGTAAATTTTAGATATTAACTTTGGATAGTAATTTTGAACCAGTCAGAGGCTTTAGCATTTGGATAGCCAAACAACAGCAGATAAACACCATAAAAAAGTCATCGACGGCCAGAGGCTATTTAATGCCAATAAAGCTCAGCAAGCCAGCAATATTGATGGTGAGCAGGCGTGGATAGCACAAGCCAAACAAGGCGATCAAAGTGCTTTTCACCGACTATATGAAAAACATCATAAGACAATTTATGCCTTGTGCTGGCGCATGCTGGCAGATAAAGACAGCGCTGAAGATGTATGTCAGGAAGTTTTTGTCGTGCTTTGGCAAAAAATTAATAATTTTCGCGGCGAAAGTAAGTTTAGTACCTGGCTGCACAGTGTTGCCACCAATGTAGTGCTCGGGCATTTACGTAAAAATAAAAGCTGGCTACAGCGGGTTTTTAGTATTGAAGAGCAAGGGGGAAATGTAGTAGAGGCAAGTGTTCGACTAACGGATGATTCAACCTTAATGATGTTAGATCGACACATTGCTCGCTTACCCGAACGGGCACGCTTAGTCTTTGTTTTGTTTGCTGTTGAAGGTTACCGCCATGAGGAAATAGCTAAAATGTTGAAAATGGCGGTTGGTTCAAGTAAGTCGCAATACCACAGGGCGAGAAATTTATTAAAGGAATCATTAACGACTAATGATTTTATATCGGTTGAGGAGGAATTAAGCCATGAATAAGCAAGTACCTCAAAAGCACTTAAATCAAGGTCATGAGCATCAAGGCCAGCTACCTGTAGATAAGGTGATTTCAGATAAAAAACTGAATGAGCAAGTGGCCAACTTAGCGAATGAAATGATACCGGAAAGAGACTTATGGCCGGGTATCGAACGTGCAATTAGCCATAAAAGCCAAGAAAGGGCAGGCGATAAGCAAAATAATGTTTTTGTTCCGAGTGCCTGGGCAGCGTCTATTGCCATGGTAATGCTGATGTCTTGGTTCACTTTTTCACCCTCGACAGTTGAACAAAGTGTGCCGGTATTGGTGCAAAGCCAGCAAAAATCCAACCCGACACCAGGGCAGTTGGTCAACTTTATGCAGCAAAATTTTAAGCTACAAAAACAAACATTGCTGGCAAGTTACGGTCAACCCACTGTGGATAGATTGCCATTGGCGATGCAAAAAGAATTAACGCAATTAGCGGATGCCAGAGCATCAATAAGAAAAGCACTGTTAACGGATGAGAACAATGCCGACTTATTGAA
>JALJPA010000346.1 GCA_022969215.1 Colwellia sp.
TTATACTTTGCTTAACATTATTAATAAGCGTTACATTTTATTATGTTATCGCTCAAGTAATCGCTGTAGCAGCTATCATTTCTTTAAGTTTATTCTTGAGTAAAAATAATAACAACGCCATCGCTCACTCTTTCGTCTTAACTCAAACTGGCGGTCTTTGTTTAGATAAAGACCCGCTAAATTATCAACTGTTAACAACTAGTCGTTTGGGTTTTGTTGGTTGTTGGTTGATTATGGTGCCAAGTGAGTTGACACTTAATCAGTGCGGGAATACTAACAATACCTCCCCTAAACAATTATTTATATTTAGGGATAGTATCTCTGGCCAAGATTTTTCTCGTCTTGCTCGTGTGATCAGACAACTCGGTGAAGTCACTTAATTATTGTCTAGTTTAGGTTGCTGAAGTGGGTGAAAGTATTGTTGGTTGTGCCGTCGGTAACAAATCGGGGTAATCTAAAGTGTAATGCAAGCCTCTACTTTCTTTTCGCTCCATGGCACACTTTATAATGAGCTCAGCGACTTGCACTAAGTTTCTTAATTCAAGTAAGTTGTTACTTACTTTAAAGTTCTGATAATAATCTTCAATCTCTTGTTGTAGTAATTCTACTCGATGCAACGCTCGTTCAAGGCGCTTTGTCGTGCGAACAATGCCGACATAATCCCACATAAATAATCTTAGCTCGTGCCAGTTATGTTGAATAACAACTTCTTCATCTGAGTCAGTTACGCGACTTTCATCCCAAACAGGCAGGGTTAAATAACGATTATCTTGTACTAAGGTATCACTAATTTCTATGGCTGCAGCGCGAGCAAAGACTAGGCATTCTAGTAGGGAATTACTTGCTAAGCGATTTGCACCATGCAGGCCGGTATATGACATTTCACCAATAGCATATAGCTGGTCTATATCTGTTCTACCTTGTTGATCAACCATAACCCCGCCACAGGTATAATGAGCGGCAGGCACAATAGGAATAGGTTGCTTAGTGATATCTATACCCAAGGACATGGTTTTTTCATAAATAGTTGGGAAATGCTGTTTGATAAAGTTACTGGGTTTGTGGCTAATATCAAGGTACATGCAATCAGCACCCAAACGTTTCATTTCATAGTCTATCGCCCTAGCGACAATATCACGTGGGGCCAACTCAGCGCGCTCATCAAAAGCTGGCATAAAACGACTACCATCGGGACGTCTTAGTTTAGCGCCTTCACCGCGTAGAGCTTCCGTTAACAAAAAAGTACCTGCTGAAGGATGGAATAAACAGGTAGGGTGAAACTGATTAAATTCCATATTGGCAACGCGACAGCCAGCGCGCCAAGCCATTGCTATACCATCGCCACTGGCAACATCGGGATTAGAGGTGTATTGGTAAACTTTACTTGCGCCGCCCGTAGCTAAAATGGTTTTTTGCGCGTAAATGCTTTCGACTTTTTCGGTATTCCTATTCCATATATAGGCACCAATACATTGTTTTTCTTGTTTACCGGTAGAGCTAGCTTGGCAAATAAGGTCAATGGCATTAAAACGTTCAAATATACGAATACGAGAATGCTGCTTTACTTGGTCGGCTAAAGTGGTTTGAATTGCTTGCCCGGTAGCATCAGCAGCATGCAATATTCTGCGATGGCTATGGCCGCCTTCGCGAGTTAAATGATAACGGTCTTCACCGTTATTACCTTGCTCTTTATCAAATTCTACTCCTTGGTTTATCAACCACTCTAAACACGATTTAGCATTTTCAGTGGTAAAACGAACTGTATCTTCGTCACATAGGCCGGCACCGGCAATTAGAGTATCTTCAATATGAGCAGCAACGCTATCATTTTCATCGAATACCGCGGCAATACCACCTTGCGCATAAAAAGTAGAGCCTTCGTTTAATGGTCCTTTACTTAATATCACTACATCGGCATTTTTAGCTAAATGGAGCGCTAAAGTTAAACCTGCGGCGCCGCTGCCAATGATTAAAACATCACAATTGTTTTGTTGGGTCATACTTTTGATTAGGTTCCGCGAGTAAAAGCGAATATATAAGTAAAGGAGTTTGAGGTATTCTATAATACATAGGTATAAGCCGCCAGATAATAGCGTTTAAATGCACCCTGGTATCCACAATAGCGTTGCTCGATAAACCAATAAGTCTACTTATTAAAAAAAATAAAAAATAAAAAGAACTTTTTTGAAAAGCATTAGTCTTATTTTATGCGTTTGTTATGAGCCAATGGAAAATATGAGTACAAATCAATTGTCAGTGTTAAAGGATATGGCTCAAAAGAGCGAACCAAATATAGATCAACAATTAGTTGAGCGGGTTCAGCGTGGTGATAAAAATGCGTTCAACTTATTGGTGACTAAGTATCAGCATAAGGTTGCTAATTTAGTCAGTCGCTATGTTAGAAATCATAGTGATGTGCCAGATATAGTACAAGAAGCCTTTATCAAGGCATATAGAGCCTTACCTAATTTTAGAGGTGAAAGTGCTTTTTATACTTGGTTATATCGTATTGCGGTAAATTGTGCCAAAAATCACAGTGTTGCTCTTGCGCGTAAGCCACCAAGTAATGATGTAGAAATTGATGATGCCGAACTTTATGATGCAGGAGGTGCTCTGCGAGAGAATGCCTCGCCAGAGAAAATATTACTGACTGCGGAAATTAAAAAGCTGATATTCACTACTATGGATTCATTGCCTGAAGATTTACGATTAGCCATTAATTTTCGAGAAATTGAAGGTTTAAGCTATGAAGAAATTGCTACGATAATGGAATGCCCGGTAGGTACAGTACGCTCGCGTATTTTCAGAGCACGTGATGCTATAGACAAGAAGATTAGACCCTTGTTAGAAAGAAATAGCTAATTTATTAAGTCATTTGTGCAAACAGAATTTAACTAAGTGTTTTAAAGGTAAAATATGAGTGAAATTAAATCAGAGTCAATATCTTCATTAGTAGATAACTACTCACCATCAACAGACGATAGTGTTAGTGCACATTTAGTTGATAATATGCTCAAGGATGAACACCTATCAAGTACATGGCAAAACTATCACTTAATAGGTGATGTATTACGTGATGAGGTGCCTCAGTCACTGCAGTTAGATTTAAGTAAAACAATTTCGGACGCTATTGCGCAAGAGGCGACGATATTATCACCAAACTCTTCGGCACAGAAATCTACACAGGTTGTTGCGAACAGCACTGATTTATCTTCTGATGATGATGCATTTGTACAGAATACTGAAACGAAGCCAAGTACTAACCTTGTTATAGACGCAACCAATCGCTTTAAAGCCAGAGTCTCTAGTTTTGTTAAGCCGATGGGACAGGTCGCTATAGCAGCCTCTGCAGCGGCTCTAATGATTGTTGGTGTTCAGCACAATGTCGCAGAAAATCCATCCTCAGTAACGCCAAGCCAAGTAGTGCAAACCATGCCTTTAGCGGGCTATGCCAATCCAGTAAGCTTTAGCCTGCAATCACCTCAAAATGTACCAAGTAAACTGCAAAACCAAAAAGCACTGAATGAGCAGCTAGCCGCAGAAAGAGTTGCGCAGCAGCGTCGTTTACATGCACTTTTAAAAGATCATAATCAGCAAGTGAAGTTAGGTAGTAATATAAAAT
>JALJPA010000347.1 GCA_022969215.1 Colwellia sp.
GGTTATTTAGTTAATCAATTCCTGTCTCCACGTCATAACCAACGTGATGATCAATGGGGCGGAACAATTGAAAACCGCATGCGCTTTGTATTATCTATCTATCGAGCAATACGTGCCGAAGTGGGTGATGCCTTCCCGATTGGTATTAAACTGAACTCTGCCGATTTTATGCGCGGTGGTTTTACCGAAGAAGAATCCATGCAAGTAGTCAAAGCATTATCTGATGCTGGCATCGACCAAATTGAGATCAGTGGTGGTACTTATGAAAGTCCAACCATGACTGGCCACAAAGTGAAAAAATCAACGTTAGCGCGTGAAGCTTACTTCCTCAGCTATGCTGAAAAAGTACGTGCTATTACCGATACTCCGTTAGTGGTGACGGGCGGTTTCCGTTCAAGTAGAGCTATGTTGTCAGCGCTGCAAAGCAATGCCACTGACTTTATTGGACTGGCTCGCCCAATGTCGTTAGACACGCAACTACCGAATAAATTGATGGCATCTGATGATCATAAAATTAGCTTACCGAGTCTTACGACGGGTGTTAAAGCCATTGATCGCATCGCCATGTTAGATATCACCTGGTACGAAGCCCAGCTTGCGCGCATCGCCAAACAACAACAACCCAAAGCAGATCTAGGTACTTGGCCGGTGTTTTTCAAAACCCTCTATGGTGCCGGGATCTACGCATTTAGAAAACGCCGCGCTTAATCACGGCGAACACATTTATATCGTCCTGATTATAAAGAATAACTAATCAAGTCTAAGTTCAGTGCCCTATTGCTATACAGCAGGGGCCGCGCTGGACGTCGCCTAACTGACTATAAATGTGTTAGCATACCGAAAAACTAACCCTATTTTCACAAGGTATTTATTCATGAAAGTTGTTCGCTGGTTACTAGGTCGTCTTATTTTAACGCTTAATTTCATCTTTTCACCAAAAAGCATGAAACGTCCTGCGGATGAACAAGCAAAGGTTGATAGTGAGATTCATAACATGTCACTTTACCAATTTGAGGCTTGCCCATTTTGTGTAAAAGTACGCCGTAGCATGAAACGTTTAAACTTAGATATCACAGTACGTGATGCGAAAAACGATGCGACGTTTGGCAACGAACTTGAGCAACAAGGCGGTCGACGTAAAGTACCTTGCCTGCGTATTGAAGAAAACGGTCAAGTACAATGGATGTATGAATCAAATGACATCATTGCGCACTTAGAAAAGAAATTTGCTTAATTTAGCCAGTTCTTTTTAACTCAATAAGTGCTATACCAATTGCAATGAATCCGTGGTTAACGGGTTATTGCAATTGGTAAAATTAGGTAACCATAAATAATTAAAATGTAAGCAACAACAACCAACCCAATCGCAACCAGAACGCGCAAACCAACGCGATCACGATCACAGCCAACTCTGCACTCGCGGTTAATAAAAAATCACATACTGCAGCAATGACAGGCGAGAATGAGCAACCGCAAACATCTGCCACCGACACCCTACTGAGACACCCACTCGCCAATGCGTTTAATACCTTGCAAGATGCCAAAAATATTCAAACATTAATGGACAACCACGGTGAACAACTCGATAACGCGATTAAAAATATCGGTAACTAACCGGTCATCAACACTACACACCCATTAAGTCGTTGCTGGAGTCACATAATAAGTGCACAGTTTACAACTATTTTTTGTGGCTGTGACGGAGTAAAGCATTAAAGCAGTTTAATTCCCCCCTGTATTTATGCTATCTTGGATCGCTTTTAATGCTCATCAAAGGCTCACCATGGCACGTAAAGGCACTCTATTTATTGTATCCGCTCCAAGTGGCGCAGGAAAATCAAGTCTTATCAAAGCACTTTTAGATGCAAACCCAAGCAGCGATATGAAAGTGTCAGTTTCTCACACGACTCGAGCAATGCGCCCTGGTGAAGTTGATGGAATTCACTATCACTACATCCAAATAGCTGATTTCAAACAGCAAATAGAAAACAATGAGTTTTTTGAATGGGCGGAAGTATTCGGTAATTACTACGGCACATCACGCGTGATGATTGAAAACACATTAGCACGTGGTATTGATATTTTCCTTGATATCGACTGGCAAGGTGCACGTCAAATCAAAGCACAAATGACTGATGCGCGCGGTATTTTCATCCTGCCACCCAGTCGTGAAGAATTAGAACGTCGCCTGAATAGTCGCGGTCAAGACAGTGATGAGATCATTGCTAATCGCATGGCCGAAGCAAAAGCTGAAATGTCACACTATAATGAATATGATTACCTTATAATTAACGATGATTTTGCGACTGCACTCGAAGATCTGCACGCGATTGTACGTGCCGAACGACTCGGTTCAGCGAAGCAAGCAGCAAAAAACAACGTAATAATGAAAGATTTGCTGGTTAATTAGGCAAAAATAAAGTATAGTTTCTCGTCATTTTTTAGACTTAATTCACTGGGAGATCCTGCATGGCACGCGTAACTGTAGAAAATGCTGTACAACAGGTTGGTAATCGTTTTGACCTAATATTAATGGCGGCACGTCGCGCTCGTCAATTACAGATTCATGGTAAAGAACCTCTAGTAGCACCAGAGAATGATAAGCCTACTGTAATCGCCCTTCGTGAAATTGAAGCAGGTCTAATTACTAACGAATTGATGGATGCTGGCGATCGTCAAGAGCAGCAAGAACACGAAGCACAGCAAATTGCAGCAGTAGCAGCAATCGCTGAAGGTCGTGGTTAATACCAAATCATCTTTTTGATGATTTTATAAAAAAGGTGCATATTGCACCTTTTTTAATACCTATGATCCAGCCAAAAACGGATTTATAAGTTTTTATACTTTTTTATATTCCCAATACCCAAATTGCTAATTCTAGATTGAGTTGGCAGAAATATGACCAAGATGTAAATTTAAAGGTGCAATTGCTCCCACTTTTGATTATCTTGCTAATAATACCATCTCATTTATATCAACTTTTCAGTAACGAGGCTGTACTTGCATATATTCGCAAATTTAAAAGCAACGACATCAACCTATCTATCGGTTGAACAAGTCGAACTCATTGAGCATGCTTATTTAGTCGCGCGGGAAGCGCACCTACCTCAAAAAAGAAGTACGGGTGAACCTTATATTATTCACCCCGTTGCCGTTGCTGAAATTCTTGCTGAAATGCGTCTTGATCATAAAACGATTATGGCAGCACTGCTCCATGATGTGATTGAAGATACCCCAACAACGCAAGAAGACCTTGCGTCATTATTTGGCAGCACAGTGGCTGAATTGGTTGAAGGTGTCTCTAAGCTGGATAAGCTAAAATTCCGCGATCGCAAAGAAGCCCAAGCAGAAAATTTCCGCAAAATGTTCATGGCGATGGTGCAAGACATTCGCGTTATCTTAATAAAGCTTGCCGACAGAACTCACAACATGAGAACGCTAGGGTCTTTAAGACCAGACAAGCGACGTCGTATTGCCCGTGAAACCTTAGAAATTTATGCGCCAATAGCGAACCGTTTGGGTATTCATGATATAAAAAATGAATTAGAGCTTTTAGGCTTTGAAGCGCT
>JALJPA010000348.1 GCA_022969215.1 Colwellia sp.
ATATTGCCCTTGTTCATGATTTAACGTGCGACCAACGATGTCTGTACTAGAAAATAAGCGCTTTGCTTCACGCGCACTTAATACTAATTGCCCAGGTTCACTTAGCGTGCGAGTGATATCACCAGCGAGTATATCTAAATGGATAAAATCTAGAATATTGCTCGTTGCGGCATAAAAGTCATTAAGCCTATGATAGCTTCCTGATACTTCAACTAAACTACTCACCCCGGCTGAAATATCTTCAGCTTGATCGAGCTTAAAAATAGCTTCAACTTGACTATGGCTTGTCATTTTTTCGGCTGTAGCGAAGGCACTGTATGAGATAGCTTGCAAACCTCTGGCGCTATGATCAGAGTGAGTAAGGTATACTCGCTCACTATCTGGGTGTTGTTTATCATATGACCATTCATAATGGACAAATAACGCCATTAAAATGGCTGCGGCTATTCCGATACTAAAGCCAATTAGGTTAAGGAAAAAATGTTGTTTATCTTTGTGTATAGCTCGCACAGCAGTGGTTAAATAATTAAGTAACATCGTTTTCCCCAAGGTTTTTTGTGAAGCACTTCTTTAGAAGGTGTAGGTAGATAATGTATGTATTCATTATCTACCAATTGGTCACGTATCTATTGATCATGTACCCATTGATCATGTACCCATTGATCATGTACCCATTGATCATGTACCCATTTATCATCTAGCTATTCATCACGTAAGATTAGCGAGGGTCTGGTACTTGCCGCTTTAAAGGCAAGACTTGCTACCGTGAGCCAAGTAATGACAGTGATAAAAGCCGCAGCAATAAAATAGACCCAAGCAGTTTGTTCGATACGCTCATTAAAATTGGCTAGCCAGTCTCCTATTAACCAGTAACTGAGTGGATAGGCGATAACTATGCTTGCGGCTATCAAAATTAGGAATTCTTTGGCGAGTAAGTTGACGATACTAAAGCGTGAGGCGCCCAGTACCTTACGAATGGCTACTTCTTTTTGTCGTCGCAAGGTGGCAAAAGAAGCTAAACCAAAGGTACCTAAACAGGTTAAGAAAATTGCCAGAAAACTAAAAACACTGACCATTTCCAAAGCTCTGTTTTCGTTTCTATGAGCATTAGCATAATCATCAGCAATAGTACTGATATTGACATCACTTAAATGTAAATCTTTGGTGATTATTTCTTGAACTTGCTTACTGAGTGTTGCTAAATTGACCTTACTAGCTTTAATCACTAGATTACCAGTTCTGCTCATAAAGTAGCCTAAGTTTAATGACATAGGTAATTTAATTTGCCTAGCGGAGCCTATTTTAACGTTTTCAATTACGCCAACTACCTTGGCTTTCATGTTGCCATGATTTGGTACTATCAACGTCATGCCAATAACTGATTCTAGGTCTTGATATCCCGCTAATTCAACCATGTGACGGCTGACAATGACACTAATACTTCGATTGTCCTCTGCATCACTAAAATACCAATCGCCACTGAACTGTGGCGAAAAGTCACGGCCAGCAAGTAATGTTAGCCCTAGGGTTTCAACCGGATAGTAGCTTGTTGCTACACTCGGCTGCATCACGGTTAATTTTGTGCCATTTGGCCAAGTAAAATTCAAGTCAAAGTTCATATCATTGGTTAAATCTGTATTGGAAGCCGTCACGCTTTCAACTCCAGGTAAGGTTTTAATAGCAGTAAATAAACTGTTGTACTCTTTGTTATATAAAGCATCATTGGGTAAGCCTTTTACCGTTAGTCTTGATGATTTTTCATAACCTATTTCGAGATTGTTTATTAAGTGCATCTGTTGATATAAAGAAGCGCTAGCTATGATTAAACCAACAGACAAAGTACCTTGTAAACATAAAGTTAGTTTCCTAATAAATATTGCTGTGCCACCGCGATTTAGGTCGCCACTAAGCACTCGTTGGGCACTAAAAGAAGCAATAAAAACTGCCGGGTACAAGCCAGAAAGTAACCCGACAACAAAAATAATGATACAGGTCATTACCATGAATTCAGAGCTATAATTAAAACTGAGTTGCCTAGCCATCATTTGATTAAACGCAGGTAAACTTATTTCGACTAGGGCAAATGCTATTAAAGCCGCAAGTGCCACCACCAACAACGATTCTGTTAAAAACTGCATCACCAGCTGATTTCTAGTGGCGCCTAATGCCTTACGAATACCGACCTCTTTGGCGCGTTTGGCTGATTGGGCTATATTAAGATTGATAAAATTAATACTGGCAATAAGCATTAACAGTACACTTAAGGTAATGCATATTTGTAATATGATAGACGAACCACCTTGTTTCATAACAAAGGGACCATTACTCTCAAAGTGTATGTCTTGCATATTGATTAAGACCATGTTCACGTTTTGCTCAGCTTTCCAAGGTTGGAATATATGCAGCGCTTTGTTGAGTTGCTCGGTAAAAGCAGTGATATCAGTTTTGGGTCGTAATTTATAATAAACATAGCCGTTACCATTTTGCATAAAGTTACTCGGCATATGAATTAAGCTATCAAATTTAAAATGAGTATTTTCGGGTAAATCTTCAAAAACAGCGCCGATACTATACTGTCCATGTTCATGGACCAAGGCTCGACCAATAATATCAGTGCTACCAAAAAGACGTTTTGCTTCGCGTTCACTGAGTACTAATTGATTTGGTTCGCTAAGGGCTTGCGTAATGTCTCCAGCAAGTACTACTAATTGCATAAAATCTAGAATGTTCTCAGTTGCAGTATAGAAGTTACTTAAACGATAGTTACTTTCTTTAACCTCTACTAAATCACTTATTTGTGAATTAAATCCACGAATAACACCAAGACCAAAAATGGCTTCTAGTTGACTATGATTTTTTACTTTATCAGTAACATCAAAACCACTTTGAGAAATGACTTGCAAACCCAGAGAAGTAAAATCTGTATGGCCAAGATAAACCCGTTCGGAGTCAGGATGTTGCTTATCGTAAGATAATTCGTTTTGAGCAAATAACGCCATTAAAATGGCCGCAGCTAAACCGATACTAAAACCTATAACGTTAAGGAAAAAGTGCTGTTTATCTTTTTTTACCGAACGCAAAGCGGTCTTGAGGTAATTAGAAAACATTTTAAGCTACCTCAGCTGGCTGAGTAACCTGATTGGCTTTATCAAGCATGATCTGACCATCGAGCAAACGCACTAAACGGTCAGCGTAATTACCTTCTTTTTCCGAGTGAGTTACCATGATAACGGTGGTGCCAGCTTTATTTAACTCACGTAACATGGCCATCACTTCATCACCATTTTTTGAGTCTAAGTTACCGGTAGGTTCATCGGCTAAAATCAGTTTAGGGTTTATAACTAAGGCACGTGCTACGGCAACTCGCTGCTGTTGTCCGCCGGAAAGGCCTAAAGCGCTTTCATGTAATCTATCTTTGACTTCATTCCAAAGCGCAGCACTGCGTAAAGACTGCTCGGCAGCGTCATCCAGCCTTCTACGGTTATTTTCGCCCATAATGCGTAAACCATAAACGACATTTTCATAAATAGTTTT
>JALJPA010000349.1 GCA_022969215.1 Colwellia sp.
CTTATATTTCTATAGGTAATTGCCAATCAATTTGCTTAAGTCCCTGCTTTGTTAACCAAGCATTCGCTTTTGAAAAGTGCTGACAACCAAAAAAACCTCGATAGGCTGATAATGGTGAAGGATGTGGCCCTGCTAAGACTAAGTGTTTTTCTTGGTTGATCTTTTTACCTTTTTTCTGGGCATGTGCTCCCCAAAGAATAAAAACACAGCCATCATTACGCTCATTTAACTCATTAATAACTTGCTCAGTAAACGTTTCCCAGCCTAATTTGGCATGAGAGTGAGCATTAGCTTGCTGTACGGTTAACACTGTATTAAGCAATAACACGCCTTGCTCTGCCCAAGGTGTTAAACAGCCATGTTTTGGCGTAGCAAAGCCCTTGATATCCGTCACCAACTCTTTATATATATTCACCAATGATGGCGGCACTTTAATGCCCGCTTGTACTGAAAAGGCTAAACCATGGGCCTGATCTTTGCCGTGATAAGGATCCTGGCCAAGAATAACCACTTTAACATCGGTTAAATCAATATGATTGAAGGCATTAAACACCGCCTCTTCAGCCGGGTAAATTGGCACGCCAGCCATTCTTTGACTTGTTATTTCGCTCGTCAGTGTTTGAAAGTACTCTTTGTTAGCTTCACAGTTAAGTAACTGCTGCCATTGGGGTTTGATCATATTTATCCTAAAACTTATGCCTTTAAAGTGATGCCCGAAATTAAAAGCTAAAAAAAAGCCATCACCTAAAGTGATAGCTTTTCTTAGTTTACTTTATTTTTATATTGTTAAACATTATAAAAAATATAAAACAATACTAAATGATACTACTTACCCGGCTACGCTAGAAGATAACTACGTAAATCACTAAAGTCGGTCGAGAGATCTTGAGATAAAATAGGCTCGCCGACACAATCTGCCAATTCTTTTGGTAAGCCAATAGGTTGACCCAGAATACTTTCTACAACTTCTTTAAATTTCGCCGGATGAGCTGTGCCTAAAAAGACACCAAACTCCCCTTCCACAGCACTGTATTGTAGCGCTTTATAAGCAACAGCCGCATGCGGCTCACTAATATAGCCAAGCTTACTCAGCTGAATGACTGCAGATTGAGTTTGCTCTTCGTCAATAGATACAGAGCTGACACAGCCTTGTGTAACAATACCGCTTTTCAGCATATGTTCTACTCGTGGCCAGTTGCTCGGATTACTAACATCCATGGCATTTGAAATAGTCGCTACGGTTTTATTGACTGTCCATTCCCCTGTTTCAAGGTAACGTGGCACAGTATCATTATCGTTAGTTGCAGCAATAAAGCGCTTAATTGGTAGACCCATCGCTTTAGCCAATAAACCAGCAGTTAGATTACCAAAGTTACCACTTGGAACAGAGAATACTATGTTACTTAAATCACTTTTTGCGCGAGATAATTGCGCCACAGCTTCAAAGTAATAACATACTTGCGCCAGCAATCGACTGATATTAATTGAATTTGCTGAGTTTAAGCCAATAGTATTGGCTAGCTCTTTATCATCAAAAGATTGCTTAACTAACGCCTGACAGTTATCAAAATCACCTTCAATAGCTAATGTTTCAATATTACCACCTAGGGTAGTAAACATTTTCTCTTGTAGTAAGCTGATTTTACCTTTCGGATACATAATCACCACACGAATATTATCAATGCCATGAAAAGCATGAGCGACGGCAGCACCGGTATCGCCAGAGGTCGCAGTTAAAATGGTTAAAGGCTTAGTTTCACCACTGGCTTTCGCATCTTTGGCAACAAATACTTGTAAACATTTCGCCATAAAGCGAGCACCAAAATCTTTAAACGCTAATGTCGGACCGTGAAATAACTCTAAAACAGCTCGGTCAGGGCTAATAGGTTGTAACAAAGCGGGGAAGTTGAAAGCATCGGTAACAATCTCTGTTAATTCACTTTTACTTAAATCACTGCCCACAAAGGGTTGTAAAATTTTAACGCTACGTTCAACTAAAGGCAGTGCCAGTAATGCTTCAATGTTATCTAATTTAGGCATAGTGCTAGGAAAAAATAGTCCCTGATTTTTACCTAAGCCTTGCTTTACTGCTTGGGAGAAACTTACCTGTTCATCATTTTCTTTTAAATTATAATATTTCACTGTCATTCCTATAATCTGTTACTGAATTGTTTAGCTTTCGTACTTAGATATGATTAATGCCAATCGTTATTAAACTATCAGCTAAAGCTCAGTTGCACCCACTTTATCTACTTTACACACGTGCACAAAACCTAAGGTTGTTTGTAAATAATTATCTTGTAACCATAGGGCAAATTGCTGTGCTTGCTGCTCGCTATCACAAATACAAAATAGTGTCGGTCCTGAGCCTGAAATACCAACGGCTAAAGCGCCTTGTGCAGTCAAATAGTCGCGAGATGTTTGATATCTTGGTAACAAATTTGTGCGATATGGCTCAGCAACAACATCTGTTAATACAGAAAATGCTTGATCCTTATCTTGACGATGGCAGGCATCGACAAAAGTTGCTAAGTTTTGACCGAAACTGATCAGGTCACTACGACTATAATCCGTCGGTAAAACCTCCCGAGCCGCTTTAGTTGATACTTCTATGCCTGGATAGGCCATAACGTAGAAGCAATCATCAAAGCTGGGTAAAAGGCGCGAGATGACGTTTTCATCCGGCACCATTAATTGCAGGCCACCTAAATAACAAGGCGCAACATTATCGTAATGGACACTGCCACTAATTTGCCCTTCCATTTGTCCGGTCATTTTTAATATGACATTTTTAGCAAAGCTAAAATTATGGTATTTAGCATAAAAAGCATTTAACGCGGCTAGCGCGGCAACAACTGAGCAGGCACTTGAGCCTAAGCCGCTACCAACGGGCATTTTTTTATCTAAAGTCAGCGCAACACTAACGGGAGTTTGCTCTGCCCTTATTAATTGCTCATTAAAAAGTAATAAACATGACCAAACAATATTATCTTCTTTCTTACTCGGCAACTTATTAGCAAAGTTACCTATCACCGTTAAGCTATTTTCTGCTGTGGTCGCCGATACGTTAACAACATCGCCTAATAAGGTGCCATCAATAGGCTTTACTGCTAAGCCTAAGACATCAAAACCAACACTAACATTGCCGATAGAAGCCGGAGCAAAAACTGAGACACTTGTTGAAGAACTCGTATTATTAACAGACATTAGTGTTGTTGCTCCCAAGCTAAGGTTCTTAATAAATCACCAAAAACACCGGCGGCCGTAACGGCTGCGCCTGCGCCATAACCACGTAAAACAAACGGTAGCGGTTGGTAATAACGACTGTGAATAGCTAAAGCATTTTCACCATCTTTAATGCTATAGAGTGGGTGGTCAATACCAACGGCTTCAATTGATACTTGGCATTTTCCATCAACAATATTACCGATATAACGTAATACTTTACCTGCTGACTTTGCACTGGCTACACGCTCAGCGAAGTCACTATCAAGCTTGCTTAAGTTAG
>JALJPA010000035.1 GCA_022969215.1 Colwellia sp.
CTTAGCTGCTTGCTCTAATGGATGTTCTGGACGTAAACCATAACCAATATCCGTTTCACCCAATCTAAAGTTAGTGTGTTTACTAACAAAACCTTTATTAACACGATCGGTTTTAATAATGTAGTTAGCAATGTAATTTAATATCGCTAAATCAGTTTGCGGGGTAAAAATCATGCCGTTATCGGCTAGATCAAAGCTTCTATGTTCAAAAGTTGATAACACAGCTACTTTTACATGAGGTGAGCTTAAACGGCGATCGGTTAAACGTGTCCATAAAATAGGATGCATTTCAGCCATGTTTGAGCCCCATAATACAAAGGCATCAGCAGCTTCTAAATCATCGTAACAACCCATAGGCTCATCGATGCCAAAGGTACGCATAAAACCACCTACAGCTGAAGCCATACAATGACGAGCGTTAGGGTCTATGTTGTTTGAACGAAAGCCTGCTTTCATTAACTTAACTGCAGCATAACCTTCTTGTACAGTCCATTGACCTGAGCCAAACATACCAACTGCTGTTGGGCCATCCTTTTTTAAGGTCTCTTTGGCTTTTTCAGCCATCACATCAAACGCTTGATCCCAAGAAACTGGCGCAAATTCACCTTCTTTATCGTACTTGCCGTTGGTCATACGAAGTAGTGGCGTTGTTAATCTATCTTTGCCGTACATGATTTTTGAAAGGAAGTAACCTTTAACACAGTTAAGGCCTTTATTTACCGGTGATTTGATATCGCCATGGGTAGCAACAACTTTGCCATCCATCACACCAACATTCACACTACAGCCAGTACCACAAAAACGACAAGGGGCTTTATCCCACTTTAGTTTGGTAATATCAGAGCTGGTAATTAAGTTTGAGGCTATTGCAGGAACAGACACCCCGGCAACAGCTGCGGCTGCTGCAATTGCATTTGCTTTAATAAATTCTCGGCGATTAATTGTCATCGTGTCACCTTCCTTTTGCTTATTTTGATTCGATTTTAAATAAATGGTTATATTTTCTATGATTTTTTATAAAACTGATTTGCTGGTATTATTTGATTTGATAGCTTAATGCATCGGCTTTATCACTTTCTGCAAGCTTCCTCTCTTGGTCTTCATCTAGGACTTGATGATATACCGGTGATAAATTGAGGATGCCAGTATGGACTCTTATAATATCTATCTTTTTATCAATATCTTTATAACTGGTGCCTTCGATAGTGAAAACTATTTTTCCTTCTGCACTGGTCGCGTGAATTTCGGTGTCATCAACTTCAGTAATTGCTTTTTTTACCGCTTCAAGATCTTTCAATATACAAGAAGCAACTAAGCTGGCTACATGGTATTCAGAAGGTCGAGTGTCGCTATTTTGTGTCATAATTACTCGTGATATAGGTTAATTTACTGTTGGATCGAATTTGAATGCTATTGCGCTTTGCGGGCAAACGCTGATACAAGCGCCGCACTGAGTACAATCAACGTCATCTAAACTTGGCTGTGGAATGCTTGAATTGAGGTAATTAAATTTAATTACGCTGGTTTCACATTCATCACGGCAACTTTGACAATAGATGTTATTTTTAGCTAAACACTTATCACTGATTTCTAATGTGACAGGCCAAGCTTTTTCGCTATTGTTGATTGTGTTTTCTTCAGTGAAAGAGCCTGAAAAAAGTGGTTGTTCACAGGTTTCGATACATTTATTACAAAAGGTACACTCACCTAAGCTGAAATCGACCTTTGGAAAGCCATCTTCATCTTTAACAATAATATTGCTTTCACAACTGCTAATGCAGTCTTGGCATTGTGTGCAACCTGAGGTGAAAACAGCCTCGTTAATCACCCAAGGTAAGCGCAGTTCTTGTTTAGTTTTAACACGGCCGCGAAAAAAACGTCTTCTTGAGGGATCTGCTAAGCGTTCCACAGTTTTAGCCTTTTCAGTGAACAAGGGGCTAAGCGCTTGGTGGACCAAAAAGTATCTGGCTGATCCATACGGCAAAGCCAAAGCCGGCAACAATAATTACCGATAGAATTGGCGCTAAAAATACCGCTAAAAAGATAAAGGTATTTCGCTCATGCTTTTTTTGTTGTTCAGGAGATGTTGCTTGATTCATAATGCTCTCGAAAGTTTATGATTAAGGTAAGCTATATTTAGGACTAATTTTAATCCTTTGTTAGTTCGCTTATATTGACGTAGATCAAACTTTGCAAAATAACCATAGTTAATTTGGGGTTTATCCAGTATAGATGTTAAATATTGTAAAAAGCGAGGCTATTTTTTTATATTTTTGCCTTAAAATAGTTGATAAACTTAATGTTATTCTCCTTTGCAAATTTTAGGCTGTTAACAACTAATGCAAGTCCAACACTTCACACCATGGGTTAAAGAATACGCTAAGCAAGCCGCGCTAAATAATGAACGCCGCTTAGTTGTTTTATCTGGCAGTGAGACGTGGGCACTATCCTTGTTGGGCTCTATCAATGTGATATCTGAGACTTTGCAAGGTAGCGCTGATGGTAAGTCGAATTTATCAGCCTCTTATTCGACCTGTTTAATATATGGCGATAGCTCAATCTTTCCTGAAAATATGCAGAAAAAACGCTATCGAGATAAGTTAGGCAGTGAAAGTGATGTCATCATTTTTGTCGACAGCCAATTTACTATTGATGCTTTTGCGGCATTATCAGGAACCCTAAAAGCTGGAGGGTTATTATTTATAGTGCTGCCAGAACTCAATAAATTTTCTCAAGAAAGTCTATTTTTTAAACGCTTTTATGCATTAATTCAAGCGATGCCTTACCATACAATTATCACTGAGTCACAAGCTAAGCTTTCACCACCAAGCATACCCCTCATTGAGCCAGAACATAAAAAATCACAGAAAAGCTATCCATTGGACTGCATCACTGCCGAGCAGTACCGTGCGGTACAAGCCATTGTTAAGGTCGTTACCGGCCATAGGAAAAGACCGCTGGTGTTAACCGCTGATCGCGGTAGAGGTAAATCATCGGCTTTAGCGATTAGCTGTGCTCAGCTATTACGATCGAATGAAGAAAAGGAATTTCAAATTATTATTACCGCTCCTGATCTTCAAGCTTTAACGGTTTTCTTTAGGCAATTAAGTAACAGCTTGCCCAATGCTGAGCAGCGAGGCAATACATTGACTTATGGTAAAGCCAGTCTGGAGTTTATCGCCGTTGACCAACTGTTAAAACAGCCAGTTAAAGTTAACCTGCTCTTGGTTGATGAAGCAGCCGCTATTCCGGTATATTTGCTTGAACAATTACTTAGCCGTTATCACCGAATGGTTTTCTCTAGTACTGTCCATGGCTATGAAGGGGCAGGGCGTGGTTTTACTATCAAATTTCAACAGAGTCTTACTAAGTTATGTCCTCAGTGGTCGAGTTTACATATTAATCAGCCGATCCGTTGGCGGAAAAATGATCCATTAGAAAAGTTGGTCTTTGATAGCTGTTTATTAAGTGCTGAGTTACCCGTTTTACTCTCTCCGCTACAAATAAAGAGTGACGATAGCGGCAATGAAAGGGCTGATTTTATTGCCTCCACAGTATTTAAAATCATAAGTGCAGAAGAGCTAGTTACTGACGAAGCTTTGTTACAGCAAGTTTTTGCAGTTTTGGTGACTGCTCATTATCAAACTAAGCCGAGCGATTTACAGTTGCTGTTAGATAATCCACAGGTACAACTGGCCTGTCTTTATTCAAAAAATAATGGTCAAGTTGAAGTTATCGCAGTTGCCTTGCTAATGAATGAGGGGAAAAGCTATGGTGTTGATGAGGCGGATGTCAGGGCGATAAAAAGCTCACAACGTCGTTTACGTAATCACTTTTTACCGCAATCATTATTAAGTCATTGTGGCTTTGAACAAGCCTTTGATTATAACTATTTACGAATTATGCGCATTGCCGTGCATCCACAAATACAGCAGCGAGGTATTGGTTTACATTTTCTAGCACAAATTCAGCAGTTAGCGACAGAGCAGGGTGCTGACTTTATTGGCTCCAGTTTTGGCGTGAATGCTGAACTGCTATCTTTTTGGTTTAAAGCCGGGTTTACTATGGTGCGTATAGGTTTTACTAAAGATAAAGCCAGTGGTGAACACTCTGCTTTAGTTATTAAAGGTAAAAATAAAAACGCTGAGCAAAGACAGCAGCAATTTAAACAAGACTTTTATCGTAGCTTTGATTATTTACTTTTAGAAGAATATAAAACGCTAAGCAGTAAACTTGTGCATTTACTGTTGACACAAACAGCTAAGGAATCTCTAACAAAGTTGTCGACGGCTGATATCGAAAGTGTTTATGCCTATGCTCGAGGGGAGCGCTTATATAGTAGTTGTGCCTTTAGTCTGTATCAATGGCTCAAACATGATCTGCTAACTCATAACCAACATACCCAGACTGATGTTATTCAGCACTCCTTGGTGCTTATTGCTCGGTTAATACAAAAGCATGGGAGTGATACTGTTTGTCAGTTATATGGCTTAACAGGGAAAAAAATGTTGAACCAACACATTAAAAATTACATTGCCTTGCGGCTAGCTGCCGTTAATAGCTGCATACCAGGCAGCTAATTAATGGACTTAAGCTCTTCGGGCATGCCAGTGCCAAAAGCGCTGCATAGCTATATAATCGCAGCGTTTTTCACCACAAAAGTTGATATCATCGTGTTGCAGTAACTTGTTTAAGTAAAAGCAGATGGTTTGTGCTAAACCGCTGCTCGGATTGTTTTTATAAGTGGTTAGCAACATAACTAACCACTTCTCCATATAAGTAAACTCTTTTGATGCGGTTAGACACATAATAATTTTCTCCCTAAAGAACATCACTGTTGGTACTACTTGCCAGTAAGGTATGCCAGATAACTGCCTTTGCATTCGCATTTAAGCATTTACAGTCACCGCAGTGTAGTAAACCTGAGTCGAGTAAATGAGTCAGTAGATTACTTGATATCTCTACTTGTACTTTATCGTAATTATTAACAGTTATAGTGGTCATATCTATCCCCCCATGTTTTTATTAAGCATAAACAAAGAAAGCTATAAACGCAAATGATAATTGTTATCATTTGGTGTGGTTTAGTAAAGTTATTGAAAGTAATACCAGTTTCATTAAGTTTGTGATCTTGTTGTGCATAGGGAAAATAAATCAGGGCAAGGCGCTTGATTGAGTAATAGCTGGCTATTGGGATTGAGAGTAACGCTGACATGGAATATTTTAACCAGCACAAGTGAGCAATAATTTAATAAAATTGGTATAAATGTTATTTAATTTTACTAAAATCTGTTAGTAGTACAGTATGGTTAGATATTGAAGGGTAGGTAACGAGTTTATGATCGCAGCAGTAAGCGTACAGTCACTGAGTAAACATTATAAAGATGTTTGCGCCGTTGATAAGGTCAGTTTCGACGTTCTACAAGGGCATTGTTTTGGTTTACTTGGGCCTAATGGTGCGGGTAAAACTACTACCATTGAAATTATGGAAGGCATTATCAGTGCTACTTCAGGGCAAGTGCTCTATCAAGGTAGGCCTGTCGATAAACATATGTCTCAACAAATTGGTATTCAGTTTCAACATACCGCCTTACAAGATTTTTTAACGGTTAAAGAAACCCTTAATTTATTCGCTTCCTTTTATCAGCATACCTTAGCGCAAGAGAAATTGATTGAACTGTGTGATTTAAGTGAGTTTATTAACCGTGATAATCGTCTATTGTCGGGAGGGCAAAGGCAGCGGTTATTACTGGCTTTAGCTTTAATTAACGATCCGAAAATACTCTTTCTTGATGAGCCGACTACCGGTTTAGATCCCCATGCAAGACGTAATTTCTGGCAATTAATTCAAAATATTAAAGCACAAAATAAAACCATTATTTTAACGACTCATTATATGGATGAAGCTGAGCAGCTTTGTGACGATATCGTGATTATGGATCAAGGCAAGATAATTGCCGCAGGCACCCCTCATCAATTATTAGCCAAACACTTTGACGATGTTTTTATATATCTGCCTTTGGCACAGGTTTCAAATGAATTGGTAACAGCGCACGGCTGGACTAAATTAGCTGATCGTATTGAAATTGCCAGTAAAAACGTTGAACAAACGTTAACGCTTTTGATGGGGCAAGGTGTTTCTCTTGATGGCTTACATGTTAAATCAGCCAATCTTGATGATTTGTTTTTGAAGTTAACAGGCCATTCTCTTCAAGCCTAGTTGCCAAAGTAGCTTTATACCTTAGGATGTTTTATGAATTTCAATCGTTTTTTTGCTGTATTTAAAGCGCGTAATATTGAGTTTTTCCGTGATAAGTCAGCTCTTGGCTGGAACTTGTTTTTCCCGGTTTTATTATTAGTTGGTTTTTCATTTGTTTTTTCCGGTGACGGACGTCCTGCATATAAAATAGGTTTGCTTAGCCAACAAGGTCAAAGCCAAAGTTTGGCACAAACAACATTGACGCAACTACGCTTTATTGATTTTATTGACTATAACGATGTTGATTTAGCAAAAGCAAAACTTAGCCGACACAGTCTTGATTTGTTAGTTGATTATAATACTCAGCGTTATTGGGTGAATGAAGAGTCTTCAAAAAGTTATTTAGCCGAAAAAATCTTTCTTGGTGAACAGTTTGGCCAGCAGTTAGGCCAACAATTTGGTAAGCAATCCACTTTTACTCGCTTAGAAAGTAGCGGAAAAAGTATTCGCTATGTTGATTGGGTATTACCAGGGGTTTTAGGCATGAATATGATGTTCAGCTGCCTGTTTGGTGTTGGTTACGTCATTGTGCGTTACCGGAAAAATTCAGTATTAAAGCGCCTAAAAGCAACACCGCTATCGGCTTTTGAATTTGTATCTGCACAATTATTATCACGCTTATTTATCGTGATGTTTATGTCGATAGTCGTCTACAGTGGCTGCAACGTCTTTTTTGATTTTTTTATGCTCGGAAGCTATATAGATTTATTCATCATTGGTGCCTTAGGTGCTTTTTGCTTAATCAGTCTAGGCTTACTTGTGGCTAGTCGAAGTAAAAGTGAAGAGCTTATTGGCGGCTTATTAAATTTAACGTCTTGGCCTATGATGATGCTCTCCGGAGTATGGTTCAGCTTAGAAGGGGCGCCTAATGCGCTTAAAATATTTGCTGATTTTATGCCGCTGACTCATTTAGTTGCCGGTGCTAGAGCGGTAATTACCGAAGGGGCATCGTTGAGTGATATTAGTTTTCATGTCAATGCACTGTTACTAATGAGCTGTGTATTTTTGTTGTTAGGGTCTTATTTGTTTAGTTGGAATACCGAGCGATAAAGAATTGTTGCTCTTAACATAAGCGCAGAGCAAGCATATTTAGCAATAAAATAAAATTGTAATGATAGTGGTGTGGTGTAGTATTGGTAGTATAAACAAGCAAGTAGAGTAAGATTTCTTATAGCTTTTCTCCATGCACTGAGTTTGTGGTAATCATATGGTCATACCAGTATACTTGTTTTAAAATAGGTAGTTGTAACAACGGCTACCAGTGTTTTATCCCTTTTTATTGAGAGACCTATTATGGCTGTTGTGATTAGCGGAACGGGGTTATACACTCCTTCGCAGAGCATCTCAAATGATGAATTAGTACACTGTTTTAACCAATACGTAGAAAAGTTTAACCTTACCCATAGCCATGAGATTGCAGAGGGTAAGGTAACGGCGTTATCTCCTTCCGATAGCAGCTTTATTGAAAAAGCCTCGGGCATTAAAAGTCGCTATGTTATGGCGAAAGAAGATATTTTAAATGTTGATGTGATGTCGCCACGCTTTACTGAACGCAGTAATGATGAGCTGTCCATGCAAGCTGAAATGGGCGTATCCGCAGCTAAAGAGGCTATGTTAGCTGCCAATAAAACCCCCGCAGACATTGATCTAATCATTGTCGCTTGTGCTTATACACAGCGCTCTTACCCTGCTATGGCCATTGAAATACAAAATGCCCTTGGTTGTGGTGGTTGGGGCTTTGATATGTTGGTGGCATGCTCTGCCGCAACCTTTGGCATTATCAATGCTGCCAATGCTATTCGCAGTGGTACAGCTAAAACAGTGTTGGTGATTAACCCTGAAATATTATCTCCGCAAATTAATTATCGTGACCGAGACAGTCACTTCATCTTTGGCGATGTAGCTACTGCTTCTATTATCGAAGATGAAAGTACCGCCAATGCTGAGCATGTTTTTAAAATAGTCAGTGAAAAACCAATTACCAGTTTTTCCAACAATATTCGCAGTAATATTGGTTATATGAATAACTGTAGTCCAGATAATGTTGATGATATTGATAAATACTTTATTCAGCAGGGACGTAAGGTTTTTAAAGAAGTTTTACCTATGGTATCGCATCTAATTATTACCGAAATGGAAAAACTTAGCCTGGGTGCTAATGATATTAAACGGCTTTATTTACACCAAGCCAATATCAATATGAATAACTTTATTGCTAAAAAAGTATTAGGTAGGGAGCCGCTTAGCAGTGAAGCACCTATTATTTTAGATGAATACGCCAATACCAGTTCAGCGGGCTGTATCATCACTTTGCACAAAAATAAGCAAGGCTTGGTAGCGGGAGATAAGAGTGTCTTATGTTCATTCGGCGCTGGTTATTCTGCATGTTGTTTAATATTGGAATATCTATAAGAAATAGTATCTGCGCCTATGACACAGTCTAGTTTTTGGCAAACACACACTGAGACCGGAGATTTTGCTGAATTATGCAATGGCCTTTATCAGCGAGAAATCAACCTTATTGCTAAGGGGGATTATGCCAGTGTTCAGGCTGTTCAAGCGCGATTACAAAGTTTACCTTATTACATCAACCGAACAGCTCATGCGATGACCGAAGTTATCAGTCAAGGGCTTTCACCCTTGCAATTGGATAGTCAAAACGCCAGTTGGTCGGCAAAACAAAGTATAAAATTACCTTTGTCAGGACAAGAAACCCAGCAAGAGCGAGATAAAGTTTTTGCCTGGTACTTGCAAGAAGGTATTTGTGTAGGCTTAGCTGTGCCTGTGCTGTTGTTTGATCATATTATTATTGATTGTATTGACCGTATCGATGTCGAAAGGCAAAGAATACGTACTAATGTTGGTGGCTGGTTTTCACTCGTTGCTACTAATAGTGTCACCCAAGGCAAGGATGCAAGTAAGCAGCTACTTAAGCCCAATAAAAAAATTATGACCTCAGCTTGCGCAGGTCATTGTTGGCAAAGAAATAGCAAGCAAATTCCTATTATTCCAAGTTTGCGAGAATTGTTACTATCTTGCTCTATTAACTGGAAAAACTTCAAAAAGCCTTTGGCTATTTAACTCTGCCTTTACTTAGGTATAATAACCGTACTATTTACTTAATTTTTATATTTTCTTCTTAGGTTGTTATGCGCGTATTTACCGCTGTTTTGTTGATACTATTAGTGTTACTTCAATACCGACTTTGGTTTGGTAAGAACAGTGTGCCTGACTATCTTGCCTTAAAAGAAAATCTAGTACGTCAGTTGGGTGCGAATGAAAAGCTACAGCAACGCAATAAATTACTTTATGCCGACACTGACGATTTGAAGTTAGGGCTTGAAGCAATAGAAGAACGAGCTCGAAACGAGTTGGGTATGATCAAAGAAAATGAAACGTTTTTTCGTCTCATTCCCAAAGAACGTGGCAGACGTAATGTGAGTGATAATATCAACGGCAAGGTGATGCCATAATGGAACAAGAACAACAATTTATTGTTATTGTCCCGGCTGCCGGCGTTGGCAAAAGAATGCAAGCCAATTGCCCAAAACAATATTTACTTATTAATAATGAAAGCATACTTAGCCACACTGTGATGAGACTGTTAAGTCACCCGAGGATTGCACAGGTGATTCTTGCCTTAGGTGAGCACGATCAATATTTTAATGAGTCTGAGTTAGCTCATCATAAAGATATTATCCGGGTAAAAGGTGGCGCTGAGCGGGTAGACTCTGTGCTCAGTGGTTTACAAGCGGTTGATAGACAAAAATTTCCTTGGGTGTTGGTACATGATGCCGCGCGTCCTTGTGTTAGCCATGAAGATATAGATAACTTGATTAATCAATGTTTAAGTAATCATTGTGGTGGGATTTTAGCAACACCTGTTCGAGATACCATGAAACGTGGTGTTAGTAAAATAGGTGCAATGAACACGATTAAAAACACCGTTGATAGAGAGCAGTTATGGCATGCATTAACGCCGCAGTTATATAAAACAGTTGAGCTAACTCATGCCATTGAGCAAGCATTAGTGCAGGGTTTGATCATCACAGATGAAGCTTCAGCAATGGAACATGCAAATCATAAAAGCCTACTTGTTTCTGCCAGTAATGAAAATATAAAAATAACTCACCCTAATGATTTAGCATTAGCTGAATTTTATTTAAATAAGCAAGCAAATAGCTAGATAAAGGACGACACAATGCGTATAGGTCACGGTTTTGATGTACATAAATTTGGTGGTCAAGGGCCGATAGTGCTTGGCGGGGTAGCAATACCCTTTGACCATGGTTTTATCGCTCACTCTGATGGTGATGTCGCTATTCATGCACTTTGTGATGCTATCCTAGGCGCATTATGTTTGGCGGATATTGGCAATCACTTTCCTGATACTGATGGCCAATATGAAAATATTTCCAGCAGAATCCTATTACGTCATGTGGTTTCTTTAATGACAGATAAGGGTTTTCAACTCGGTAATGCCGATATTACCATTGTTGCCCAAGCACCTAAAATGGCGCCACATTTGTTAGCCATGCGCACCTGCTTAAGTGAAGACTTACAAACCAGCATTGGACAAGTCAATGTGAAAGCTACCACGACAGAGAAACTGGGCTATACCGGACGAAAAGAAGGTATCGCAGTACATGCTGTGGTTTTATTAATAGCGATAGAGCAACCTTTGCCTCCGATGGAAGAAATTCAAAATATATAATTTATTTTAGTTGGCTTTAGTGCCTTGTACCGTGAACTCATTACCGAATTAGAAGAAGATTAATAAATGTTAACAGAAAATGCCTATTTACACGGAAAACCAGAATCGAGTGGTTTACTACGTAGCCAAATAACTGACTTTAAAGTTTTTGAACAATTACCTTTTTTACCCTGCGGTGAAGGGGAGCATTTATTTGTTCATATTCGTAAAACAGGTGCTAATACTTTATTTGTTGCCCGTGAACTCGCTAAGTATTTTCAAGTGAAAGAGCAGCTTGTTTCCTATGCTGGTTTAAAAGATCGTTTTGCGGTTACCGAACAGTGGTTTGGTGTACATGTACCCGGTAAACAAGAATATAATTTAGACGACTTGAATATTGAAGGCGTAGAAGTGCTGTCTTACCAGCGACACAATAAGAAATTACGTACCGGAGCTTTAACGGGTAATCGCTTTGAACTTATTTTACGTGACGTGACCGCTATCAAAGCGTTCACCGAGCGCTGGCAAAAGATTGTTGAACAAGGAGTGCCAAACTATTTTGGCGAACAACGTTTTGGCATTGGTGGCGGTAACATAGAGCGTGCTTTGGGTTTGTTTTCAGGTCAAAAAGTAAAAGATAAGAAAAAACGTGGTATTTATTTATCGGCGGCCCGCTCACATATTTTTAACTCTGTGCTTAATGAACGTATACAGCAACAATGTTTTGATAAAGTGGCTGTTGGTGATGTATTAATGTTGGCTGGTACCCAGTCAGTATTTCACCTTAATGAAATAGACGACACCATTAAACAGCGCTTTGTTGATAAAGATGTTGATATCACTGCCCCTATGTGGGGATCAGGGGAGTTGATGACAAGTGATGAACCGCTTAACCTTGAGCAAAAAATAGCAGGAGAGCATCCGGAGTTTTGCCAAGGATTACCCCGTTTTGGTTTAAAACAAGAGCGTCGACGTATTCGCTTAACTATCAGTGAAACTGATCTTGAATTATTGTCGACACAAGAAGGTTCAGCAAAAAAAGTGCATAACGCTGTGAAAATAAGTTTCTTTTTACCTGCTGGTTGTTACGCTACCACCATTTTACGTGAGTTATTGACCTACCAAGATATGACCACCCGTATTGATAAAAGAGCAACAAGTGCAAGCCCTACCGCAGCAACGCCAGATACCAATAATGGATAAGCAGCCCTTAACAACTAAAATGAAGATCTTACTGAGTAATGATGATGGTGTGCATGCCTTAGGCATCAAAGTACTGTTTGATGAACTGGCTAAGCATTTTATCGTCAATGTGGTCGCGCCGGATCGAAACTGTAGCGGTGCCAGTAATTCTTTAACATTACTGAACCCTTTGCGAGCTGAACACTTAGATAATGGCTTTACTTCAGTCAATGGCACGCCAACAGATTCAGTGCACTTAGGTCTTAGTCAGCTTTACACTGATTGTGATTTAGTGGTTGCCGGGATTAATAAAGGCGCTAACTTAGGTGATGATACCTTGTATTCAGGTACAGTCGCTGCAGCGACTGAAGGGCGTCATATGGGCATGCCCGCTATTGCAGTATCCTTAGCGGGTAAAAGTGAACAATATTACCAAACGGCAGCAATTGTTACCGCAAAAGTAATCCAACGTTTACGGACTCATCCATTACCAGCAGATCAAATTTTAAATATTAATGTGCCTGATATGCCTTTAACTGAACTTAAAGGCATAAGAGTAACGCGCTTGGGTCACCGTCACAAAGCTGAAAGTATGCAAAAAATGCAAGACCCATGGCAACGTGATATTTATTGGTATGGCTTATTAGGCGAGGAGTTAGACGGTGGCGAGGGTACCGATTTTCATGCTGTTGCCAATGGCTATGCTTCAGTAACCCCGTTGACAGTGGATATGACCGCGCACCGAAGTATAGACAATATTAAAAGTTGGCTCAGTGGGCTCAACTTATCAGACTAAATCGAGATGTATTTTTATGATGTCTAGTCGCATAGGCGGAAAATCAAGACGCAGCGGAGAATTGCTGGCGCAAAAGTTACAAAAGGAAGGGATCAGTAACACTGCCGTTTTGCAGGCTATTGCTCAATCACCGCGGCATATTTTTGTGCCTGAGATATTGGCACATAAAGCTTACGACAATACCGCTCTTCCTATTGGTCAAGGGCAAACTATTTCGCAACCTTATATAGTTGCCAAAATGTCTGAATTATTGCTGGCAGATGGGAGGCCGAAAAATATATTAGAAATAGGCACAGGATCGGGTTATCAAACCTCTATTCTTGCTCAGCTAACGGATAAGGTTTTTTCCGTTGAGCGTATTAAAGCGCTGCAGTGGCAAGCAACGCGTTGCTTACGTGCGATGGATTTACATAATGTGGCGATGAAACATGGTGATGGCTGGCAGGGCTGGAAAAGTAAGGGGCCCTTTGAAGCTATTATCGTTACTGCCGCTCCTGCAAGTGTACCGCCAGCACTTTTAAACCAACTTGCTGATGGTGGCCGTTTGATTATCCCTGTTGGCGAGCAAACTCAAATTTTAAAAATAATCACCCGCAATGGTGATACTTTCAACGAACAGCAAGTAGAAGCGGTGCGCTTCGTGCCTTTAGTACCCGGAGATTTATTGTAGTGAAAATATTTTCTAGCCTTTATCAGTGGACATTACGTTGGGCCGAACATAAATTTGCCCCACGATTTCTAGCCGCGCTTACTTTTGCCGAGTCCATTTTTTTCCCTATACCACCGGATGTCTTACTCGCTCCTATGGTTTTAGCGAAACCGCATAAAGCATGGTATTTTGCCGGTTTAACCACAATAGCGTCTATTTTAGGCGGTGCTGTTGGCTATTGCCTGGGTTATTTAATGTTTGAACCTTGGATTCAACCACTAATAACAGAATTTGGCTACCAAGAGCGGTTTAATACCGCCATTAGCTGGTTTAGTGAGTGGGGTGTTTGGGTGGTATTTATTGCTGGCTTCTCTCCAATCCCTTATAAGTTATTTACGGTCAGTGCTGGCTTTTTACATATGGCATTCTTACCGTTTTTTATTGCTTCAGCGATAGGGCGGGGCTTACGATTCTTCCTAGTTGCTGGCCTGATAAAATGGGGCGGTAGTGCCATGGAACAGAAGATTCGTCAATGGGTAGATGTACTAGGCTGGGGCTTTGTTGGTGTCATTGTTATAGGCTATTTTTTCTTACGTTAAAGTGAATTATTATTCTTTATATTTATATAAATAGTCAAGTTGTGTGGGCGATAAAGCAAAGGGAACTTCCCCAAAGGGAGTCATTGTGATTGCTTTTCGTACCATCAAATACACATTTGCTTACTTTATATTCGCTATCACACTTTTCTCTTGTAGTAGCAGGAATACTCCTGCTCCGGTATCAAATATTCATAGCACTCGTATCTTAGGTGAACATAACCGAGATTCGATAAAATCTACGCAATACACTGTAAAGAAAGGCGAAACTCTTTATTCTATCGCTTGGCGGGCTAACTCTGATATTAGAAAAATAGCTCAGTTAAATAAAATCTCTCCTCCTTATCGAATTTACCCCGGACAAAAATTATTCTTAGTTGAACAAAGGGCTAAAAAATCAACGAAAGTAAGTAAGAATAAGGTGCCGAATAAAAATTCGACTAAAAGCTCTACCACTGACAATAAAAATAGTAAAAAAAATACACTTGCATCTACGAAAAAGCAGGCGTATGGTGAAAATGTAAGCGCTCAGAAATCATACCAAAACAGCACATTACCAGCAGAAATTTTTTCACAGAAAATTAGCCGTTGGCAATGGCCCGTTAAAGGCAAAGTTGTTAAGTTATTTTCAAATAGTGCTCAAGGTAATAAAGGGATTGATATTACCAATCGGCGTGGTACTAAAATAAAAGCTACGGCGAAAGGTAAAGTGGTATATGCAGGTAACGCTCTTCGGGGCTACGGTAAACTCATTATTATAAAACATAACGATGACTACCTGAGTGCATATGCCCATAACGATCGCATCCTAGTTAAAGAGAAGCAGTTCATTAATGTAGGGGATGTTATTGCCACCATGGGAGATACTGATGCCAACAAAGTTATGCTTCATTTTGAAATACGCTTTCGAGGAAAATCAGTCAATCCTTTAAAATATTTACCAAAAAAATAATGCTATAAAATAATAGTAATAAATAATAAACCTTAAGATAAATACTAAAAAACAATCGGAGTTACCGTGAATATTTAAATATTAAAAACAAGCTTTGCAAATTTGGGAGAATAGCATGGTCAAATTAAAAGAAGAAAAAAGTACTGTAGAATCAAAGGAAGACGTACCATCGAATTTAGATGCGACGCAGATTTATTTAAGCGAGATTGGTTTTTCACCATTATTAACCGCTGAAGAAGAAGTATATTTCTCACGCCTAGCCCTTAAAGGGGACGAGCCTTCACGCAAACGTATGATAGAAAGTAATCTACGTTTAGTTGTCAAAATTGCCAGACGTTATAATAATCGGGGACTGCCCTTATTAGACTTAATTGAAGAAGGTAATTTGGGCTTAATTAGAGCGGTTGAAAAATTTGACCCTGAAAGAGGCTTTCGCTTCTCAACCTATGCCACATGGTGGATACGGCAGACCATTGAACGGGCAATAATGAACCAAACCCGTACTATTCGATTACCCATCCATGTTGTTAAAGAGCTTAATATTTATTTACGTGCATCACGTGAATTAGTTCAAAAACTTGATCATGAACCTACCGCTGAAGATATAGCTATTCACCTTGATAAACCTGTGGCTGACGTCAATAAAATGTTGAGATTAAATGAGCGTATTGCTTCAGTCGATACCCCCTTTGCTGGAGACTCAGATAAAGCACTACTTGATGTTATTGCGGATGAAAAAAGTGCAGGTCCTGAAAGTGACTTACAATCTGAAGATATGAGCAATAACATAGTTCATTGGCTAAATGAACTTAATACTAAGCAAAGGGAAGTATTAGCAAGACGTTTCGGTTTACTTGGCTATGAAGCGGCAACCTTAGAAGATGTAGGTTGTGAAATTGGTTTAACTCGTGAACGTGTTCGCCAAATTCAAGTGGAAGCTTTAAAACGCTTACGTGATATTTTATCACAACAAAACTTATCAATTGAGGCTATTTTTCAGGCCTAATTGAAATTATAGTTGGCCTAAGTTGCTGATATAGCAACAAGGCTAGACATAACAGTAGAACGTTTGAGGCAGCAAAAATATTTGCTGCTTTTTTGTTGCTAATAAAGCATATGAATGAACTTGATCACTTGGGCTTATTGCAATAATTCAGCTCTTATACTTTACTTAATTGACCTAGTACAAAAAGCGGTCAATTAGAGGTGTGAATTGAGCCTTAAGTTAGTCAAACTCTTCTTTACTCACTCAATACTATTGCTACTTTTATCGTTGCAAGGTGCTCATGCTAGCTTACCACCTAGTAACCATTTTACCCCTGCTTATCATCTGCAAAACCCTTTGGGGGCTTTACAAATTGAAAGCTTAACAATTTTTACCATGTTTCAAGATCATCAGGGCTTTATTTGGTTGGGTACTTCCGGAGGGGTATTACGCTATGACGGCTATGAATTTAAAAGTACCAGTAAAGACTTCGAACAGCTAGAAGTCTGGTCTATTATTCAAGACAATAATAAGGACCTGTGGTTTGGTACCCGTAATAAAGGTCTGGTGAAACTGACGAGCAGTAATCAAAAAATCACATTGTTTCAACATGATAAAGAAAATTTATTTAGTC
The DNA here is from genome assembly GCA_022969215.1 of Colwellia sp. Lineage (GTDB taxonomy): Bacteria > Pseudomonadota > Gammaproteobacteria > Enterobacterales > Alteromonadaceae > Colwellia. The sequence goes on from JALJPA010000035.1 coordinate 16,747, forward strand.
TGAGTCATAATGATGTGCGAAAATTGTTACTTTCTAAACAAGGTGAACTCTATATTGCAACCTCTGGTGGAGGTTTAAATAAATACAATGCAGATAAGAATAACTTTCAGAGAATTCCATTAAAAAACCACAAAAATCCTACAACGCTATATTTACGCGACTTGGTGGAAAGTAATACCGGTGATCTGTGGATAGCCACTAGGGATTACGGCGTAATCCAATTAAATAAACGAACAAGTAAACTAACGTATTATCAAACGAGTGCAAAAGATAGCAATACACTATCGAGTAATACCATTAAATCGTTATCTTTTGATGACAGCAACCATAAATTATGGGTTGGTACTTGGGGAGGTGGTTTGAATTTGCTTGATATTAATACTGGCAATGTAAAGCGCTTTCACTTGGGTAGCGGAGATAAAAAAATAGTAGGACCACAAACTATTGTTACTATGATGAGGGATAGGCAAAATATATTGTGGTTAGGTACGCTTAATGGTGTTGCTTATTTTGATTTAACCACAGAGAAATTTCACTACTTAAAGGATGAGTATCCAGAATTATCAACCTTAGGTAATGCGGCTTACTATGCTCTGATGTCCGATGAGCATGGTAGTATTTGGCTAGGCAGTTGGCGTGGCAACTTACATTCTCTTGTATTAGATGATCATAATTTTCATTTGGAAAGTTTAACTCAATATTTTCCAGGTAGCATATATGAAAAGTCGATATCATCGATTCTTACCGACAATAATGGTGATGTATGGTTGGGCACTGAAACAAGCGGCGTTCTTCACCTGAATGCTAGTCTGCAGCTAATCAAACACTTTCAACATCAAAAATCAGATGGGAACTCACTCTCCGATAATGCCATAACCACTATTAAGCAGCAAAAAAATGGTGATATCTGGGTTGGCACGAGAAATGGAGGTCTGAATAAATACCAAAAAGAATCAGATGACTTCATTACTTTTACTTTACTTAATAAAAATGGAGGGCGTGGTTCAAGCGATTATATTAGTGAAGTTTTTGAATATAATGATAAGTTATTTATTGGCTCTGCTAGTGGTTTATATGAATTCAATTCACAGAAAAATGAAATCAAGCATATAGATCTAGTCGGTAAGGAAAAAACATACCCGAGTAATGGCTCAGTAAATGCTATGTTTCTAGATAGCCGCTTCAAGTTGTGGTTAGTGACGACAGAGGGGGTATATTTAAAAAAAACTGATATGCCTTTTGAACTTGTCTTTAGCTTTAACGAGCAATTGGCAGCGAGCAGTGTTCGTTTCTCAAGTGTGGCAAAAATAGCCGAAGATGAGCAGCACAATATTTGGTTCGCCACCAATACAGGTCTCTGGAAAATAGAAAAAATCACCAAGAATATTGATGGCAATACATTTTTAGTTCTACAGCAGCATTTATCCACTATATTATCTGGGATGCAAAAGGATAACGCTGGCCTGCTTTGGTTGGCAAGTAATGATAATTTATATCGTTTTTCACCATTAACTTATCAATTTGATACTTTTAGTATATTGGATGGCATAAAGGGTAGTTTTAATAATGCTGCTCATGATCTATCGATAAATAATCAGTTATATTTTGGCTCTAATCATGGGCTATTGTCGTTTGATCCTCAGCATATAACGACAAAAGATCACCAAATTAAAGTTACCATTGATGACCTGCTACTGGCAAATAAGTCAGTGCAAACCAATGAAAAAAATAGGATTCTTAGTAAGCCTATTTATCAAACTCAACATTTAATCCTTCCTGATAATGAAAATATTATTTCATTCGATATATCAGCATTGGATTTTCGGCAGCCAAATAAGGTTATTTATCAGCATAGGTTGCTTGGTTTTGATGAAGCTTGGATTGAAAATACTGCTAAAAATAGGCGTATAACCTATACCAACTTAAACCCAGGACAGTACACCTTATCTATTCGAGGGGCATATACCTTTAACCCTATTTGGGGAGAAAGTACCGATTTATCAATTACAATATTACCACCGCTTTGGTGGACATGGTGGGCGAAATTAATCTATGTACTCGTCGCGCTATTACTGCTTAAAGTCAGCTACCAGGTACATAAACACAGAATTCTTTTTATCGCTTATGAGCAAGCAGCCTTAACCGATTCATTGACGGGGTTGAAAAACAGACGCTTTTTAGAAAGTACCATTGATCAAGATATTTCCCAATCGATGCGTTTGAAGAAAGAGAATACCCTCAATGCCGATGTGACCTTTTTTTTCGCCGATATTGATTTTTTTAAAGAGGTAAATGATAAATATGGCCATGAATCAGGTGATATGGTTTTGAAGCAATTCTCCGCTTTACTACAAGATGTCTTTCGCTCTTCAGATCATATTATTCGTTGGGGAGGAGAAGAGTTCTTAATAGTTTCACGTTTTACGCAAGCTGACAAAGCTCAAGAGATGGCTGAGCGTTTACGAAGTAAAGTAGGTAATAAATCATTTGAAATATCTAATGGTGAAAAAATATCTAAAACAGTTTCCATTGGCTACACCACTATTCCCTTTGACCGCGCTGCTACTTGTCGCTTAAGTTGCTCACAACTCATTGAAGTAGCGGATAAAGCGCTTTATCACGTAAAAGATAACGGCCGAGATGGTTGGGCGGGTATTTCAGCAGGGGAACATTTTGACTTAAGCAATTTTGAACGTATTGGTGATTTTAATTTAGCTGACAAAGTAAGCAGTGGCGAGATCATTTTAGTAAGTAAATTACCTCATAGCAGTTAAATAATGATGTTCATATCAATTTCTGTTTAGTTAACAAGGAAAATACCGGTTGCTTGCTAACTTATCAAAGTTAAGTTTAATCATCAAAACTCAATCAAAATGGCTGTAATTACCGAGTAATAAAAATCCCATAGTAGGATAACTTTACGAGCTAGGTTAAAATATCAGCAAAAGCTACGCAAAAAGTCCATTAATAGACTAAATTGTAATGAAAAATCCTGAATGCCCGTAGAATAAAAAGGTCATTTTATGGTACTATCGCGCCAGAAAATTTTAACTTAGAGCCAGTGGGTATTTTTCTTTAGTGGCAACGCTAAAATTAATTCTTCACTGAAATACACTGAAATCGGTGACTTACATTTTATCTAATTGATATTTATACTTTAACTTTGTTTTTACATGGTTGTAGGGTAGTTGATATTGATTAGATAAACTAACGAACTGATTTTTATACTCCCATCAAAAGTAGTGCAAGTGTTTATGATTACGATAAAAAAAGGCTTGGATGTTCCTGTAAAAGGTACTCCCCAGCAGGTAATCCATGATGGTCCGTCCATCAAAACCGTTGCAACACTCGGTGAAGAGTTTGTGGGTATGCGTCCAACCATGTTTGTCAAAGTGGGTGACCGCGTTAAAAAAGGTCAAGCGATTTTTGAAGATAAAAAAAATCCTGGCGTTAAATTCACAGCTCAAGCTGCCGGTGTTGTTAAAGAAATTAACCGTGGTGAAAAACGTGTTTTACAATCAGTTGTTATCGATGTAGATGGCTATGATCAAGAAACCTTTACCGCTTATCCTGCAACTGAATTTGCTTCTCTAACGCGTGAAAACGTAGTTAAGAACCTAGTTGATTCAGGCTTATGGACAGCATTTAGAACTCGCCCATTCAGCAAAGTACCTGCCATTGATAGTGCACCTGCTGCGATTTTTGTTAGCGCCATGGATACTAATCCATTAGCTGCAAATCCAGAAGTCATCATTAATGAGCAAAGTGAAGCGTTTAAAAATGGTTTAACTATTTTATCTCACTTAACTGACGGTGAAGTTTTTGTTAGCAAGGCTCCTGGGGCAAATATCCCAGTAGATGGCAATGCAACAGTAACTGAATTTGCTGGTAAACATCCTGCAGGTCTTGTAGGTACACATATTCACTTCTTAAAATCAGCAAGCGCCGACAGGTTTGTTTGGCATGTTGGTTATCAAGACGTTATCGCTGTTGCCAAATTATTCACCACTGGTGAACTTGATAATACCCGTGTTATCTCACTTGCCGGCCCAGCAGCCACCAACCCTCGTTTAATACGTACGGTTTTAGGTGCAAGTACTGCTGAATTATCAGCAGGTGAAACTGTTGATGGTGAACTACGTGTTGTTTCTGGTTCATTACTAATGGGCTCAACCGCGGCAGCAGTTCACGGTTATTTAGGTCGTTATAATGTACAAGTATCATTAATTCTTGAAGGTCGTGAAAAAGACTTTATTGGTTATATGTACCCAGGTGCAAATAAATTCTCGGTAACACGCGCTTATTTGTCGCACTTGTTCCCAAGTAAGTTATTTAACATGACCACTACGACTAACGGTAGCTCTCGCGCCATGGTGCCAATTGGTAACTTTGAACGTGTTATGCCATTAGATATTTTACCTACCTTGTTTTTACGCGATATTTGCTCTGGTGATACCGACGGCGCGCAACAACTAGGTGCCTTAGAGCTAGACGAAGAAGATTTAGCACTGTGTACATTTGTTTGCCCAGGCAAAACAGATTACGGTGTAATTCTTCGTGATTGCCTAACCACAATCGAAAAGGAAGGTTAGTCATGGGCTTGAAAAAGTTTATTGAAGATATTGAGCCGCATTTTGAAAAAGGCGGCAAACATGAGAAATGGTTTGCACTTTACGAAGCCGTTGCTACGGGATTATTTACCCCAGGTTATGTGAACAAAGGTAAAACCCATATTCGTGATAGCATTGATTTAAAGCGTATCATGATCACAGTATGGCTTGCTGTTTTCCCTGCCATGTTCTTTGGTATGTATAACATTGGTTATCAAGCCGTTGACGCATTAGCGGCGGGTTATGCTTTACCACAATCTTGGCAAGTAGATTTGTTTACCTTGCTTGGTGGTACGCTAACGGCCAGTGCTGATTCTTTTAGCATGATGCTTTACGGTGCTTGTTTCTTTCTACCTATCTACGCGGTCACGTTTGCTGTAGGTGGTTTCTGGGAAGTTCTTTTCGCTGCAGTGCGTAAACATGAAGTTAATGAAGGTTTCTTCGTTTCTTCTATATTATTCGCACTTATCTTGCCAGCGAGTATTCCATTATGGCAAGTCGCCATTGGTATTACTTTTGGTATAGTTATCGCTAAAGAAATCTTTGGTGGTACAGGTAAAAACTTCTTAAACCCTGCATTAGCGGGTCGTGCGTTTTTATTCTTTGCTTATCCTGCTCAAATATCAGGTGATGCGGTTTGGGTTGCTGTTGACGGCTTCTCAGGCGCTACTATGTTAAGTGCATTTAATGCTGGTACGGCGGGCATGGTTGATTACACCATGAACGCAGATTGGTGGAATGCATTCTGGGGCTTTATTCCTGGCTCTGTTGGTGAAGTATCTACTTTTGCTATTTTATTGGGTGGTGCTTACATCCTTTATAAAGGCATTGCTTCATGGCGCATCGTCTTAGGTGTGTTTGGTGGTATGGTACTTACCTCGTTATTATTCAATGTTATTGGTAGTGAAACTAATGCAATGTTTGCTATGCCTTGGCATTGGCACTTCGTTATTGGTGGTTTTGCCTTTGGTATGATGTTTATGGCAACAGACCCTGTATCTGCTTCCTTTACTAATACCGGTAAATACTGGTTTGGTGCACTCGTTGGCGTGATGGTGGTATTGGTTCGTGTTGTTAACCCTGCTTTCCCTGAAGGCATGATGTTAGCGATATTATTTGCAAACTTGTTCGCACCATTGTTTGACTACTTTGTCGTACAAGGCAACATCAAACGGAGGCTTGCTCGCAATGTCTAAAACTAAAAAAACTGAAACGGTTGCCGGTACGCTGATCTTTGTTTTAATTATTTGTTTAGTGTGTGCGGCTCTGGTTTCAGTGGCTGCAGTGGGCTTAAAACCATTACAAACGGCTAACAAATTACTCGACAAACAAACTAAAATTCTTGAAGCATCTAATTTATTAGCTGTCGCTTTAAAACCGGAAAACATAAAAGTTGCTGGTAGCGAAGATAAAAGCATTGTTAGTACTTACGATAAGTATGTTGTTGCTAAAATGATTGATCTTGATTCAGGGGCAATTATTGATGGTGATGTAAATGCTTTTGATGAGCGTAAGGCTGCGCGTGATGTTACTCAAAGTATCAAACCTAAAAATGACATGGCGGGTATTAACCGTCGTGCTAATAGTGCGGTTGTTTACTTAGTTAAAAACGAACAGGGTCAATTAAACACTATTGTCTTACCTATCTTAGGTATGGGTTTATGGGATTTAATGTATGGCTTTGTTGGCTTAGAAGCTGATTTAAATACCGTTAGCAGCGTAGTTTACTCTGACCTTAAGGAAACCCCTGGATTAGGCGCTGAAGTGCTGAATCCTAGATGGAAAGCCTTATGGCCTGGTAAAAAAATGTTTAACGAGCAAGGTGATATTGCCATTAAAATCGTTAAAGGTGGCGCTAAAAAAGGTGACATTCACGGTGTTGATGCTTTATCTGGTGCGACATTAACCAGTAATGGTGTTGAGCATACTTTGCATTTTTGGTTAGGTGCTGAGGGCTATGGTCCTTTCATCAGCAAATTTAAAGATGGAGGGCTTGATTAATGTCTTCAGATACTAAAAAAGCCTTATTTGGGCCAGTTATTGATAACAACCCAATTGCTTTACAAGTTTTAGGTGTTTGTTCTGCCTTAGCGGTAACAAGCTCAATGGCTAATGCATTAGTCATGACGCTAGCTGTGATGGTAGTAACAGCATTTTCAAACTTCTTTATATCGGTTATTCGTAATCAAATACCGTCAAGTGTGCGTATTATTGTGCAAATGGCGATTATTGCCTCACTAGTTATTGTTGTTGACCAAGTATTGAAAGCTTTCTCGTATCAATTATCGAAAGAGTTATCAGTATTTATTGGTCTGATCATCACTAACTGTATCGTTATGGGTCGCGCTGAAGCTTTTGCTATGAAAGAAAAGCCGGGCATAAGCTTTATTGACGGTTTAGGCAATGGTTTGGGTTATGGCGCAGTATTAATGGTCGTGGCTTTTTTCCGAGAACTCTTTGGTTTTGGTACTATATTCGGCATGGAAGTATTTCAGTTAGTGCAAAACGGTGGCTGGTATCAAGGTAACGGCTTATTGGTATTACCATTTAGTTCATTCTTCATTATTGGTTTAATCATCTGGGCAATTCGCCAGTGGAAACCTGAACAAGTAGAGAAGGATTAATCCATGGAACATTATTTAAGTATTTTTATTAAAACCATCTTCATTGAGAATATGGCGCTAAGTTTCTTCCTTGGTATGTGTACATTCTTAGCTGTGTCTAAGAAAGTAAGTACAGCCATTGGCTTAGGTGTTGCAGTGGTAGTGGTATTAGGTTTGGCTGTTCCGGCTAACCAAATAATCTATCAAGCTATTTTAGCGCCGGGCGCTTTAGATGGCATTATGGGCATTACTGATCCGAAAGAATCAATTGACTTAAGCTTCTTATCTTTTATTACCTTTATTGGTGTTATTGCGGCGTTAGTACAAATTTTGGAAATGATTTTAGATAAATATTTCCCTGCTTTGTATCAAGCGTTGGGAATATTCTTACCTTTAATCACTGTTAACTGTGCAATATTTGGTGCGGTATCCTTTATGGTAGCTAAAAATTTAACCTTAGGTGAAAGTGTCGTTTATGGCATTGGCTCTGGTGTTGGTTGGATGTTAGCGATTGTATTGATGGCTGGTCTGCGTGAAAAGATGAAATATTCTGATATACCAGACGGATTAAAAGGTTTAGGAATTACGTTTATTACTGCTGGATTGATGGCTTTTGGCTTCCTTTCTTTCGGTGGTATTTCCCTGTAACTCAAGGTTAATGTTGGTTTAACAGTTAACAATGGCTGTTAAACCCTTAATAAAATTAAAGGAAAAGTCGATGGAAATTATTCTCGGCATATCGATGTTTACCGCGATAGTTTTACTTTTGGTGTTAGTGATTTTATTCGCTAAATCAAAGTTAGTTTCTACAGGTAACATTACAATTAGTATTAATGGCGACCCAAGCAAGTCAGTGACTGCTGCTGCGGGTGGCAAATTGTTAGGCGTATTAGCAGACCAAGGTATTTTTATTCCTTCAGCATGTGGCGGTGGCGGTACTTGTGGCCAATGTCGTGTTGACGTGCATTCAGGTGGTGGTGATATTTTACCAACCGAAGAAGGGCATATTACTAAACGTCAAGCAAAAGAAGGTTGTCGTTTAGCCTGTCAAGTTGCTGTTAAGCAAGACATGGTCATTGAAGTTGAAGATGAAATCTTCGGCGTGCAAAAATGGGAATGTGAAGTTATCTCTAATGATAACCAAGCAACCTTCATCAAGGAACTTGTGTTAAAAATTCCTGATGGCGAATCAGTACCATTTAAAGCCGGTGGTTACATTCAAATTGAAGCACCTGCACATCATGTGAAATACAGTGATTTTGACATTGATGAACAGTACCGTGGCGATTGGAAACACTTTGGTTTCTTCGATGTTGAATCGAAAGTTGATGAAGAAACTTTACGTGCCTACTCAATGGCAAGTTACCCAGAAGAGGAAGGCATTATTATGCTGAACGTGCGTATTGCTACGCCGCCTCCTGGACGCTTACATTTACCAGCAGGTAAAATGTCTTCGTACATTTTCAGCCTTAAAGCCGGTGATAAAGTGACAATTTCAGGTCCATTTGGCGAGTTCTTCGCTAAAGAAACTGATAATGAAATGGTCTTTATTGGTGGTGGTGCAGGTATGGCACCGATGCGTTCTCATATCTTTGACCAACTTAAGCGCCTTAAATCTAAGCGTAAGATAAGTTTCTGGTATGGTGCACGTTCTAAGCGTGAAATGTTCTATGAAGATGATTATAACGGCCTAGCAGCTGAAAATGACAACTTTGTTTGGCATGTTGCCTTGTCTGATCCGCAACCAGATGATAACTGGGATGGCATGACTGGTTTTATTCATAATGTTCTTTTCGAAGAATACTTGAAAGATCATGAAGCGCCAGAAGATTGTGAATACTACATGTGTGGTCCTCCAATGATGAATGCTGCTGTTATCGGTATGCTTAAAGATCTTGGTGTAGAAGACGATAATATTATGCTAGATGATTTCGGCGGCTAATCGTTTATTTTAACTTGCCTATTGCCTTGATTTCATCGTCGACTGTGCTCATTGACTAACGTCAACTCCGCGCAGCCTTCTTGAACTAAAGGTAATATTCAGCGTTAAAAATTAAACAATTACTCATCGGATGAATATATTGATAAGGACGACTTCGGTCGTCCTTATTGTTTTATGAACTAGTACAGCAAGTAAATTATTTATATCGCTATATTTTTTGAAAAAGAATATAGCGATATAAATAATAATTTGGAACCCTTATGAATAAATTGAAACTAGTGTTGTTAACTGTTTTAGTAATAAGCCTATCAGCTTGTTTCCCGAGTAATCCTTCAAATAAAATAGAGGTGTTACTGCAAGGTCGTACCATGGGTACTACTTATAATATTAAAGTAGTGGCGACAGAAGAGCAGATACTAGCGCTTGAATTAAAGCAACAAATTGATGCTGCGCTGAAGCAAGTTAACCTAGAAATGTCGACTTATATGCCTAACTCTGAACTATCCAGGTTTAATCAATCGACATCGACTGAACCAGTGGAAGTCTCAGCAGGTTTTGCTCGCGTAGTTCAAGAGTCAATTCGTTTATGGAACTTAAGTGAAGGCAAGCTTGATGTCAGTATTGGTCCATTAGTTAATCTTTGGGGCTTTGGTCCTGAACAACGTCCTGAAACTGCACCTAGTGATGAGGTAATTGCAATGACTCATAAGCGTGTCGGTTTGCAGAACCTAACATTAGAGGGCAACAAACTATCTAAGAAAATCCCTGATTTGTATATAGATTTATCTACTACAGCTAAAGGCTATGGTGTCGATGTTGTTGCTGAAATAATTGAAAGTAATGGCTTTACCAATTACTTAGTAGAAATTGGCGGAGAAATGCGCTTAAAGGGCTTTAAGCACACAGGTGAGTTATGGGCTATTGCTATTGAAAAGCCAATTTTTGATCCTAGTGGTGAAGAGCGCGCTGTTCATCAAGTGATTATTCCAAAAGATAATGCAGTGGCCACTTCTGGTGATTACCGTAATTATTTTGAAGCTGATGGTATACGTTTTTCACATATTATTGACCCAGATACCGGCAAGCCTATTAATCATAAGCTAGTATCGGTAACCGTTATTCATCCTTCATCTATGACCGCAGATGGTTTATCAACAACCTTGATGGTGATGGGCATGGAAAAGGGTATGGCTTTTGCTGTGAAAAATGATTTGGCGGCATTATTTATTTCAAAGACTGAAAATGGCTTTGATGAGCGATTTACGGTAAAATTCAAACAATATTTGAAGTAACAAAGTCCTGATAACCCTTAGCACTAGCTCTTATGTTGGAAATGGTCTGTGGTGAATTTAGCACAATGACTCTTGTCCAGAGCATTGGCGCTCTTTAGTTAAGTATGTAAGTTAAGTAAATAGAGTAAGTTGAGAGCATAGTATTATGATGATTTTTTTTATTACCTTTGGTTTTTTCCTTGTGGTGGGCACTGCTATGGCAGTGGGTTATATTTTCCAGAATAAAGCCTTAGCAGGTAGTTGCGGTGGTTTAGCAAGCGTAGGCATTGATAAAGAGTGTAACTGTGATAACCCTTGTGAAAAAAGACAAGAGCGTGAGAAAAAATCAGCGCTGGAAGATAACTTAAAAAACAGAATTGACGTAACAAATATATAATTTCTGGTTCTATCTAAACTTTGCTACCTTGTACCACTAAGGTAGCAACAAAAAAAAGGATAATGAATTCACTTCATTATCCTTTTTTATTGTGCGTTAACGCGATAGTGGCTCAAGGCTAGCTAATGAAATTGCGTACCTTAGCGATAATACCTTGGGCATCTAAGCCTAATTCCTGGTGTACTTCTTCTTGGGTGCCATGTTTAACGAAATGATCAGCAACGCCAATGTTGAGGATGCAAACAGACTTGCCCTGAGCGAGAAGGTATTCATTAACGCCTGAGCCAGCACCACCAGCAATGGCATTATCTTCAATTGTTACCAGACAGTCATGATTGGCATTGAGTTCATCAATCAGTGTTTCATCTAGTGGTTTAACAAAACGCATATCTACCAAGGTGGCATTAAGTTCTATAGCGGCTTTCTTTGCCTGGACTAACATAGAGCCAAAGCTTAATAACGCAATGCTTTTTTCTGATTGTCCGTTACCTTCTGGTACTTCAGCGTTAAGAACAGTGACACCTTTACCAATTGCTATGGTTTCATCAACACTGGGCAGAGTTGCTCCGGTACCACTACCACGAGGGTAGCGAACAACGCTTGGACCATTATGTTTAAAACCAGTATTAAGCATTAGCTGGCATTCACGTTCATCTGAAGGAGCCATGATGACGGTATTAGGAATACATCTTAAAAAACTTAAATCAAAGACACCTTGATGGGTAGCTCCGTCAGCGCCAACAATACCGGCACGGTCAACCGCAAACATAACCGGTAAGTTTTGTATGGCAATATCGTGAATAAATTGATCATAACCACGTTGTAAAAAACTTGAATAAATCGCTACCACTGGCTTTTGACCACCAATAGCAAGGCCAGCAGCATAGGTGACCGCATGTTGTTCAGCTATTGCGACATCAAAGTACTGGTCAGGAAAACGCTGACTAAATTCGACCATACCAGAGCCTTCAGCCATAGCAGGGGTAACGGCGACTAACTTACTATCAACTTCAGCGGTCTTACATAACCAATCGCCAAAAATCTTAGAATAGGTAGGTAAACTAGGCTTTGCCTTAGGCAAATTTTTATCTTCCGGGTTAAATTTAGGTACCGCATGATACTTAATTGGATCTTGCTCAGCTGCTTGATAACCCTTACCTTTCTTAGTGGCAATATGGAGTAACTGTGGTCCTTTTAGCTTGCGCATGTTTTTAATAGTATCAACTAAACCATTAACATCATGACCATCAATAGGGCCAATATAATTAAAACCAAGTTCTTCGAAGAAGGTACTGGGCACAACCATGCCTTTTAAGTGCTCTTCAGCACGGCTAGCCAATTCTTTAATCGGTGGGATATTGCCTAAAATCTTTTTGCCGCCCTCACGTAAGCCAGCATAGAAACTGCCCGAGAGCATTTTTGCCAAATGATTATTTAGTGCACCAACATTTTGTGAAATAGACATCTCATTATCATTTAAGATAACCAGCATATCTTTATTAATGTCACCAGCATGATTTAACGCTTCAAAAGCCATACCGGCAGTCATAGCGCCATCGCCAATAACGGCGACAGTTTTACGGTTTAACCCTTCTTTTTCTGCCGCGACAGATAAACCTAGGGCTGCAGAAATTGAGGTACTAGAATGGCCAACACTTAAAACATCGTATTCACTTTCTTCACGCCATGGAAAAGGGTGCAAGCCATCTTTTTGTCTGATGGTATGTAATTGATCACGACGACCAGTGAGTATTTTATGAGGATATGCCTGATGGCCAACATCCCAAATTAAATGATCAAATGGCGTGTTATAAACATAATGTAAGGCAACAGTGAGCTCAATTGTGCCTAAGCCCGATGCAAAGTGGCCACTACTTTTACTCACTGAATTTAATAAGAAACTACGTAGCTCATTACTAATACGCGTTAATTGCGTTTGCGGAAATTTGCGCAGCTCTTCGGGCGTATTTATCTGTGAAAGTAGTGGGTAGTCAGCAAGGTTTGTAGTCATAGTTTGTCTATTGGTAATAATAATTTCATTTAAGGTTTTGCACTGCCTAGTTAGTTAGTTAGTGGCTGCGCTTAACAATAAAGGTAGCAAAATCGGCTAAAGATTGGGTATTGTAAGGTAATCTAGCCAAAGCTTGAAGCGCTTGTTGTAATAAGTTTTCTGCTTTGTCTTGTGCGCCTTGCAAACCTAGCAGTGCCGGGTAGGTACTTTTGTTTGCTGCAAGATCAGAGCCTACGGGTTTGCCAAGCTGCTCTTCAGTCGAGGTTATGTCAATAATATCGTCTTGTACTTGGTAAGCTAGGCCAATAAGCTGGGCGTATTCGCTTAATATTTGTTTGTGCTCATTGGTCACTTGTTCGCTACACTCGGCCGGCATTAATACTGCAGCTTCTAATAAGGCACCGGTTTTTAATGAATGCAATACTTCTAATTCACTTAGTGGAAGCTATTAATATGTGGCGGCTAAATCAAGCGCTTGTCCACCACACATGCCAAGGTAACCTGAAGCGCGCACTAACTGTTGTATAAGCTTTACTTGTACCGGTAACTTAGCTGAGTTTGGTTTTGTTGAAAAACTGTGATTGGCCAGTATGTCAAAAG
>JALJPA010000350.1 GCA_022969215.1 Colwellia sp.
AAGCGGAAAGCTATTGGGTAGTTTAGGTAGTATGTTATGAAGTGCATTAAGCCCACCAGCAGATACACCGATCACTAAAGCTTGATAAGGAGAGCTGCTCTTGACGGGCATTATAATCGAACTGCTTGGCGATGATTATTCATAGCTGATTTTTTGATAAATACGCTGATCTTTAGCAATAGTATCAAAGTTGTTTTTTTGCTTGCTAAATTCGAGCGATTCTTTATCTCCTAATAATAAATAACCACGATGTAATAGGCTTTGATTAAATAGTGATAAGACATTATCCTGTAACTTTTTATCAAAATAGATAAGTACGTTACGACAAATGATTAAATGCATTTGAGCAAAACATTGGTCTTTTATCAGGTTATGGTGGGCAAAGGTAATATGCTCTTTAAGATCATTATGTATTTTGGCATAACCATGTTTAGCTTGATAATAATCAGCGAAAGAGGCTTTGCCACCGGCCAGTTGGTAATTATGAGTATACTCGCTGATTTTTTCTGCTTTATAAATGCCTTGCTCTGCTACTTTTAATGATTGATTGTTAAAGTCTGTCGCATATATTTGGCAGCGATGCAGTAAACCTTCTTCTTTTAGCATGATGGCTAATGAATAGACTTCTTCTCCGGTAGCACAACCAGCATGCCAAATATTTATCCGTGAGTAGGTTTTTAGTTGGGTAAAAACCTTATTTCTGAGTTCTTTAAATACCCTAGGATCCCGAAACATTTCAGTCACTGTGACAGACATCTCCTTAAGGAATAGTTCAAAAAATTCTGGCTGGTATAATACTTTAGGGATCATTTCGGCAATGTTGTTCAGTTGCGACTTTTTAAGGCAGTTGTTTATACGGCGAGTGAGTGACGCTTGTGCATAATGACTAAAGTCATAGTCATAACGAAACACTATTGCTTGTAGTAGCAGCTTAATCTCTAGTGCCATTACCTCATCTTCATCAGGAAGGTGGCTATAAACTTGGGGCTTTGCTTGAGTACTTGGCGTCAAAAGTTGTTCCTTGTTATCGAGTAAAAGTAACTAAATTAAACTTGGCTATCAGTCTTTTTTAAATAACCAAATACGTAGAATGGAGACTAGTTTTTCAAAATCTATCGGTTTAGTTAAATACTCAGATGCGCCAGATTTTAATGCTAACTCCCGATCTTCAGGCATAGTTTTCGCTGTTAGCGCTATGATAGGTGTCTTTTTATAGTTGTTCATGGTGCGGATAATTTTAGTGGCTTCATTGCCATCCATCACGGGCATCATGGTATCCATTAAAATAAGTTCAAAGTCGTTTTGCTCTCTGAGGATATCCACCGCCTCTTTACCGTTATTGGCCATTTCAACATCACAACCAATATCAATTAACTTTTTAGACAAAGCATAGGTATTACGCATATCATCATCAGTTAATAATATTTTTCGTCCTTGCAACATAGCGTCTTCATCATGTAACAGTCGCATAGCTTTTTTATCTTGCGCAGAGTTTAACTTACTGAACTTCTCTTCAATGCCGTGTAAGAATAATGATATATCATCAAGTAAGCGCTCTGGTGAGCCAGTGCCTTTTATCACCACAGTAGAAGAATATTTGTCGAGCTCAGCTTGTTCTTGGTCAGTAACCTCTTTACCGGTATAAACAATGACCGGTGGCAATACTTCTAGGTTGCCGGTATTAACTTGTTTTAACAGCTCAATACCATTCATATCGGGTAAACCTAAGTCTAAAATAACGCAATCATATTTTCCCGTTAAAATCTCGACACAACCTTCTTCGCCAGTAGCGACACAAGTGGCTTTTAAGCCGATATTTTCAAGTAGTCTGCTGGTCGCTTTACTATGGTGCTGGTTATCTTCAATAATTAATACGCGGCGAATTTTTGCTGTCGATAAATTTTCAATTTCAACTAATACTTGGTGCAACTGTTCACTGCTAACGGGTTTAGTTTGCAAACCAATCGCTCCTCCTGCTAGTGCTTCACTGCGATTCTCGCTATGGGCTGAAATTATTTCGACTGGAATATGTTGGGTTTTTAAACTGGATTTTAATTGCTCTAATACTTGGTGACCATCAATATCAGGTAGCATAAGGTCAAGAATAATACCGTTGGGTTGATGGTGTTGTGCTAAATAAATACCCGAACGGCCATCACCCGCAACAAGACATTTGTAGCCACTTCTCCTGGCGTAATCACGTAATATTTTCGCAAATATTTTGTCATCGTCTATAACTAATAGCGTTTTATCATCAGGGACAATATTGAACCTATCGTCATCAATAAAAATATTCAACTCTAGATCTATTTCTCTATCAATACTGGCCAGTTCAGAGGTGTTCGCTTGGTGCGTGATAGAGTGATTAATATTCACTTGCTGAGGTAATATATCTGCATTGCTATGTTTGCTCCCTAGGCTATCGGCTAAAACCTCAGCTTCATTTTCAGGGGTACGGTTTTGGGCACCATCAGAGGAAAGTGGTAGGAATAGGGTAAAGCTACTGCCTTTATTTAATTGGCTGGTAAGTTGTATTTCCCCGCCTAGTAAATGGCTTAATTCTCTCGCTATGGTTAAGCCTAAGCCGGTACCACCATATTTTCGGCTAGTTGAGCCATCTTCTTGTTGAAAGGCTTCAAAAATGGCTTGTAATTTATCCTCCGCAATACCTACACCAGTATCACTCACGGTAATAGCTAAGCTGTTTGTTACGGTTAAGTGCTTGTGTCTAAAGTGAGTGTTTTCTGCTGGTAAAGTGAAGTCGATTTTTACTTCACCCATTTCGGTAAATTTAATAGCATTAGACAGTAAATTTCGTAAAATTTGCTCAAGACGCAGGCTATCTGAGATGATGTGAGCCGGGGTTTTTGGCGCTATGCTGGCTGACAGCTGAATGTTTCTGTCTTTTGCTAATGGATTAAACAGTTGTAGTAATTTTTCTTTAATGTGGCCAAGTTGTACTTTTTCCAGATGAATATTTAATTTACCCGCTTCTACTTTTGATAAGTCGAGAATATCGTTAATCAGGTGCAGCAGGCTTTGGCCGCCATCATAAATAATATGAGCATCTTCAACTTCGGTTTCATCTAAGTGGCCACTGGCATTGTCAGCTAAGCCCTTAGCCAGGAGTAATAAACTATTCAATGGCGTTCTTAATTCATGGCTCATATTGGCTAAAAACTCTGACTTATATTTACTCGCTATAGCCAGCTCCTTGGCTTTTATCGCTAACTCTTGCTCTGAGGCGGCAATCTTATCTCGTTGCGCTTGTAGGTCTTTTTGCCTTTGGCCTAACTCTTCATTAGAGACTTGCAATTCTTCACTTTGTTGCCTTAATTCCTCTTCCGAGGCTTTTAATTGCTCGGTTTGTTCAACTAAATTTTCATTGGCACTTTTTAATTCTTCTTGTTGGGTTTGTAATTCTTCTGCCTGTTGCTGGGTTTCGTGCAATAGTGTTTTTGTTCTTTGCTGATTA
>JALJPA010000351.1 GCA_022969215.1 Colwellia sp.
TTTATTTTATTATAACCATCAACAGCATTATCTATAGAGATCAAAGGCTGCTTGGCTAGAGGAGACTTAATCAAAGGTGACTTAGGCATTAACGGCTCCTGTTTGCTCATCAGTCGCATTAGGTTTTTCATTTTTAGTTAGTTTTTGCTGCGCTAATTCTTCCCGTGTTATTTTTTCCTGGGTAAGTAACTCACCTTGCAACTTCTTCAACTGCTGATCATCTAACGGATAAAAATAAATTACCGGCACGGCAATGGCGGCAAAAATAGCCGGGAGCAAGGTCATCAATAGCACTATGCCCTCTTGTGACGAGCCGGTTTGCACCTGATTGGCAATATAACCTAATGAAGCCAGCGTCCAGCCAATCATAGCGCCCGCAAGGGCACCACCCAATTTTTGTGCAAATGCAGCAGCGGAAAATATCATCGCGGTGGCTCGCCTACCAGTGCGCCACTGAGAAAAATCAGCAGTGTCGGCATACATGGAAAAAACTAACGGCGATTTTGGCCCCAGTGCTAAACCAATCATGATTTGTAAAATAAACATCAAGGTGATGTTATCACTCGGCACAAAATAGAAAATAACAGACAGTACCGCGACAATAGTCATCAGTATCATTAGCAAGCGACGTTTATCAATAAACTTGGTTAATAGTGGTGTAGACGCTGCACCTATAGCTAAAGCAATCATATAAGCCATAGCAAAGCTGCCAATTAAATCAGGTCTTTCCACATAATATTTAAAATAGAAAGTTCCGCTACTACCTCTTAATGAGATAGTCATCATGATGATAAGTGCTAAAACAAAAAGAATCTTCCAAGGGGTATTCTGCGTTAGATCTTTTAAATCTTGTAATACCGGTGTTTTTTGCTGTGCTGGCGGAGATATACGCTCAGTGGTAGACAAGAAAGTGATTACAAAGAGTACCGCGGCAACTAAACCATAAGTAAGCATAGTAAGCTGCCAACCAAGTGCTTCATCACCCTGCCCTAAGTAATTTACCAACTCAGGCGTCATATAAGCAACAAGACTGCCACCAGAAAAAGCACCAATAAAACGAAAGCTGGTTAAGGTAGTTCTTTGCTGACTGTCACCGGTAACCACACCGAGTAAGGCACCATAAGGCACGTTTATAAAGGTGTATGCCAACATCATAAAGATGTAAGTGCCATAGGCCCAAATTAATTTATTGCCATCACTGACATCAGGTACGGTAAAAGTAAGTACCCCTGCAGCAATCATAGGGATAATACCCCAGAGTAAATAGGGCCTAAATTTACCAAAACGAGTATTAGTTCTGTCGGCAAGTGCGCCCATAAGCGGATCAGAGAAGGCATCAATAAGTCGCGTCACCAGCATCATGGTGCCAACGGCTGCGGCCGATAAACCAAAAACATCGGTATAAAAGATAAAGAGGAATACATCAAAGACACGCCAGTAAAAGTTTGAGGCGACATCACCACAGGCATAACCCACTTTTTCGCCCAAGCTCAGTGCTGAATTTGGATTAGAACCTGAATTAGGACCTGAATTCTGTTGATGTTGTTTTATATTTTTTATCATTATTAGGCTCACTGTTATTACCAAAAATCACATTCACACAGAAAAAATACCAAGGTACTAATTACAATTTTATTGGCTTACCCGTCAATAAATGTAAGCGCTTACAAATATACTGACATTTTTATTATTATCAATAATAATTTTTAACACCTAATGGAAGTGTAAAGTAAAACCCTTTAATAACAATGATTTATATCAAACAAATAAAGCAAGGTACTGTGTGATATTTATACATTTAGTGTATAAACTTTAATTTACTTTGAAATATTTATTGACCTATTTTTGTTATTAATTTACCTTTTATGTAAGCGCTTACATAGATACATTAAATTACAGCTTGTCATTTATTACCGATTTGTTATATTTTTCTGTATAAAAATGTAAGCGCTTAACCAAATACATATAATTATAAAGTGATCCACTAAACTGGGGATATAACATGATTCAGAAAACATTTACTAAAACAAGAATTGCAACAAGCTTATCATTGATACTTGGGGCAACTGCGCTGCCTGCATTATCAGCAGAAGAAGTATCTGCAAAAGCAGACGTCGAAGTTATCGAAGTAACGGGTATGCGTTCAAGCATTAAAGAGTCAACGCGTTTAAAGCGTGATGCTACGGGTGTGGTCGATGCCATCTCTGCTGAGGATATCGGTAAGTTCCCTGATACTAACTTAGCGGAATCTTTACAACGTATTACTGGTGTTTCAATTGACCGTTCAAATGGTGAGGGTAGCCGAGTAACAGTCCGTGGCTTTGGTCCTCAGTATAATATGGTTACTTTGAATGGCCGCCTTATGGCTTCAAGCTCATTACCTGATGGTGGTGCTGCTTCTGATAACAGAGCTTTCGATTTCCAAAACCTTGCTTCTGATGCGGTTAAGTCGGTAGAAATATACAAAACAGCTAATGCTGCTGCCGCAAGTGGCGGTATTGGTGCAACCATTAACATTAATACAGCTAAACCACTTGAGAACCCAGGTTTTATTGCCAGTATTGGCGGTAAAGCCATGATGGACACCTCAGTAAGAGATGGTGTTCGTGATTACAGTGACCAAGTAACACCTGAAATTTCTGGCTTATTAAGTTGGACTGATGAAGATGAGATGTTTGGTGCTTCTTGCCCAGGTAGCTTTTCTCAACGTGATAGTAGTTCAACACAAGCCGTTGTTGCTCAATGGCGTAACGGTGTATATGACGGGACAGTGCCTGATATGGTGCCTGCGACTTCTCCAGGAGCCCCTACGCAATTAAATAATGCTCCGGGTATGGGTGAAAATTATGCCCTTCCTTCAGATCTTGGTTACCGTTTATGGGATCGTCAACGTGAACGTACTAACGCGCAACTAACATTACAATATCGCCCTATAGAGACTCTTACCGCGACTTTTGATTATACTTATTCTAAGTTAGAGCAAGAGCAACAGGGTACTGAGTTATCTATTTGGATGTCTGACTATAAAAGTGATATCACTTTTACTGATGGTTTAAACCCTTCACCTTTAATTTACCGTGAAGATAAAAGAGAACAAGCACCTCGTGATATTGCAACAAAACAAAAATATCGTAATTCAATCACCGAAGATGACTCTATTGGCTTGAACTTAGTTTGGGAAGTTAATGATGATTTAACCTTAGCGTTTGATTATAACGACTCTTCTTCTGAGTCATCACCATTATCAAGCTATGGTAATGATGTCACTGTCGGTATTGGTTCTAACATTTTAGCACAACAGGGTGCGACTTATGGCGCCTCAGGTATTCCGGCAATCCAAGTTGGTTTCGACGATTGTGATGCTCGCATTGGTTTAAACTGTAACAATGCATTTGACGTCAGCGATGTTGGTACCTCTATTTACCAAAAATCAC
>JALJPA010000352.1 GCA_022969215.1 Colwellia sp.
GGATGATGCCGTTTTTGTCGTTGCGGTAACGGATCTGACCAGACTTAGCGTTTTTAACCGCGCCAGCTACGTCAGGAGTTACTGTGCCAACTTTAGGGTTAGGCATTAAACCACGAGGGCCTAAGATTTGACCTAGTTGACCAACAACACGCATTGCGTCAGGAGAAGCAATAACAACGTCGAAGTTCATTTCGCCAGCTTTTACAAGCGCAGCTAAATCTTCCATACCAACGATGTCAGCACCAGCTGCTTTAGCTTTCTCTGCGTTTTCGCCTTGTGTAAATACAGCAACACGTACATCACGGCCAGTACCATTTGGTAATACTGTAGCGCCACGAACGTTTTGATCTGATTTACGAGCATCGATACCAAGATTTACTGCAACATCTACGCTTTCACGGAAGTTAGCAGTAGCAAATTCTTTTAATAAAGAAACAGCTTCTTTGATATCATATTCTTTTAATACGTCTACTTTTTCACGGATAAGACGAGTACGTTTTGATAATTTAGCCATTGATTAGTCCTCTACCACTAAACCCATTGAACGAGCAGAACCCGCAATGGTACGCACTGCAGCTTCCATAGAACCAGCAGTCAAATCAGGTTCTTTCATCTTAACAATTTCTTCAAGTTGAGCTGTAGTTACAGAACCAACTTTTTCAGTGTTAGGACGACCAGAGCCGCTTTTTACGCCAGCTGCTTTTTTCAATAAGTAAGAAGCAGGTGGAGTTTTAGTTTCGAAAGTAAACGAACGGTCATTATATACAGTAATTACTACTGGAACCGGAGCGCCTTTTTCTAAAGAATCTGTTTTCGCGTTGAACGCTTTACAGAATTCCATGATGTTAACACCATGTTGACCTAATGCAGGACCAACTGGTGGTGACGGGTTAGCTGCACCAGCAGCTACTTGTAGCTTGATTAGAGCTTGGACTTTTTTAGCCATTTTAAAATACCTTTAGTTTGGGTAATTAACGCGATGTATATAACACCAAATTAGCGTTCACTAATTCAGTACAGTATTTTCGCTTCCCTGTTTTACAAAATTCGCTTTAAAAACAGTTACTTTCATAACGTTATCAAGCGCATTTAGTGCGCGCTAAAAATAAGCGGCAGCGGATTATATATTAACCAGCTATTGCATATCAAGTTCTTTATGCTAAAGCTAGTTATAGTCCCATTTACTATTTTCCGCACTGTACTGATTTCCCCGATAAAAACAGCAATAAAAAGGCCTATTTATCTTTCGATTAGCTTTTGCTGTTATAGCAATCCATATAAAAAAGTAGTCACTTCTTTATATGGATTGCTATGAATTACATTTCTATACACAATCAATACGACTCTGCCCTTGAATATCATTGCCGAACCCATATTTTATACTCTGGTTTGATCAACTTTGGTGATTTCATTGTCGTCTACAATTAAGCAAAACTCTCGATTACAACAATTCGTTGAGAGTAATAAATTTCAGCATTTTCTTATTTTCCTTATTCTCTTTAATGCCTTTACCCTTGGTTTGGAAACAAGTCAGTTTGGTAAAGCTAATGCCAATATCCTGCATATCATAGACACAACAATCCTAGTGATGTTCTCCATAGAGCTATTATTAAAACTCATTGTTTATCGAAGTCATTTTTTCCGTTCCGGCTGGAATTGGTTCGACTTTATTATTGTCGTTATTTCCTGGGCTCCTACCAGTGGAGCATTATCAGTACTTCGTGCCTTTAGGATATTAAGGGTGCTGCGTTTACTTTCTGTCGTTCCGCAAATGCGCCGCGTTATTGGCGCACTAGGTCACTCATTACCGGGTATGGCTTCGGTGGTAGGTGTATTAAGTATTATCTTTTATGTTTCTGCAGTACTGACCACTAAAATATTTGGTAGCCATAGTGATGCTAATATGCAGGAATGGTTTGGTAGCATCGGTGCCTCTGCATATACCTTATTTCAGGTAATGACGCTAGAAAGTTGGTCTATGGGCATCGTTCGACCGACCATGGAGCTATTCCCGCTTTCTTGGGTGTTCTTTGTACCTTTTATTATTATTACCAGCTTTGCCGTACTTAACTTATTTATTGGTATTATCGTTGATGCTATGCAAGTTATGCATGAAGAAGAAGGCAAACCTAAGCAAACTATTGCCACTAAAGAAGATATGCTAATACTCGAAGCAAAAATAGATAAGCTAAATCAATTATTGCAAAGCAAGCAGACAAATACCATTCCATATAAAAAAGTGGCCACTTAGAATGGTATCGGCAATTTTTAAAGACGTACAAGGTAAACTATTCGTATGCCGTCATTAACAGCGACGGAAATTTGGGCTTGTAAATAAACTCACAACGTTCCTTGTGGTACTTTTGGTACTTTTGGTACTTTTGGTACTTTTGGTATCAATAATAAACTAGCAATTTTGCCAAAAGTCAAATAGATCGGCTTATGGATACAAAGTCTTATCATGCGCGTATGTTATATGGCTTTGGTAATAGTCCACCGCACGCTAAAAGCGTTGGCACTATGGTGAATGGGGAGTCTCAAGCGGCATAACTGGAGCGACATTAAGTCCTGAAGTACGAGGTATCACTTGGACTGAAGGGCCAGATGAAAATAATAGACGCGGGGTTGAGCAATGATTTTCACATTCAACATGGTATTTATTAACCATGACTGCCATTGCTGAGTGAGTAACACTTGGGATTAATCAAATATACGGACTAGCTTTAAAGTTTCGTCCGTTTATTTCCATTCTACTTTATAGAATTTATTACACTGTACAACATATTCATCAAAGTCGTGATGATATCTAAACACTGTTTATAACACCCGAATATTTTCCTAATACCCTAAGCACTATTGCTAAGTTACACACTGACTAGTGAAGCAGAGAGGTCAGTATATGCTTTCCATTACCTTTAATAACTAACATAAAATCCCGGTAGCCCTGCAATCAAAATACAACGGCAGAAACAAAAAACGCCTGCACAAGGCAAGCGTTTTTATATCAAGAGATTAAAGAGAGCTAATTAGCTACCCTTTTCAACTTGACCAAATTCTAAATCAACTGGCGTTGAACGACCGAAGATAAGAACTGATACTTTAATACGGTTTTTCTCGTAATCAAGCTCTTCAACAACACCGCTAAAGTCAGCAAATGGTCCGTCAATAACACGAACAACTTCGCCTGGCTCAAACAATGTCTTAGGCTTAGGTTTATCAGTTTCTTCAAGACGCTGTAAAATACGATCAGCTTCTTTTTGAGTAATTGGTGCTGGACGTTCTTTTGTACCACCAATAAAACCAAGTACACGTGGCACGCTTTTAACTAAATGCCAAGACTCATCATCAAGTTCCATGTGAACTAACACATAACCTGGGAAGAATTTACGTGAACTTTTACGCTTTTGACCAGCGCGCATTT
>JALJPA010000353.1 GCA_022969215.1 Colwellia sp.
AACGAAAAGCATAAAACTATATTTTAGCGTTGAGATATTTACCATAATCGTTAAGTATTCACTATCGGGTCAATAAGAATCTTTCTCTCACGATAGATCATTTTGCTTGGGCCGTATTCACGGCGGGATCTATCATTAAAGTCACCGACAATGAGCTCTACACCATGATAAAGTTTTTCTGTTGCTTCAATGTAAACATTCGCCATATACGTTTGAAGGTTGTCTTCAAGGGTACCTTTTTCGTTAAGTATTTCACCCATTTTATTGGCATGATATTGGTAGGTAGGCACTATTTTGGCTATTAATTCTGGTTTTGCTTTTTCTTTTGGCAATTTTTTTAATTTATTTATTGCCGCTTTTAATTCATTGGTTTTATCTGACTCTTCTTTGAGTAACAGTTCTAATTGATGAATTTCATCTTTAAATTTCAGTATTTTGTGCTCAAAATTAACGATGGTATTACTACCCGCGGTAGCGCCAATCATACCAGCATGAACAGAAGTACCTGCTTTAGTATAACCACCAATAAGCTTACCATCGGCTATGTCATCTTTTCCAATCCATAGGCGACCATTAATGTCTAAAATACTGTGCAGTAACTGGTTTTCAATACGTACGTCTTGAGCACAGCTAATTTGGGCGTATTGAGCATATTTAGCATAAATACTTCCTTTAGCATGGATATTTACACTCATAGTAATATCGGTAATATGAGTTTTTTCAACATCATGTTTTCGGCCAATAATACCACCCGAAATAGTAATGTCACCACCTGAGTTAAGCGTGGCTGACTCAACAAAACCGCCAACGGTAATGTCCCCTGAAGCCGTTACTTTCATGCCTTCAGTAACATCACCATCAATAATTACACTGCCAGTAAAATTGATATTACCAGTAGCCACATTGACGTTTTTTATTTTATATATTTCATCAACTTCCATGCCATTGTTAATAAGCTTAGGTAGACCAACTTTCTCTGATACTAATATATTGGTATCTTTTGGACTTATATTAGTCCCTTCACCCGCAACTAGCTCGATGTCATTACCAGGCTCTGGGGATAAAGGAGTGGCTGTTACCGTGTAACCTTGTATACCTTGTGTTAGCGGAACTTTTTTAGCTAAAGGATCACCAACTTTTACACAGATAATATCACCAAGATCTCGCATATCTACGCTACCATCTTCACGTTTTTTAGGTTTTAGAATGCGTGTTTGTGCACTCTCTACCAGTGGCTTGATGATGGCATCTTTACCATTGACTGGTACTCTTCCAGAAGCAATTTGCATATCAACTTGATTATTAGGAGCTTCTTTTGCGGCAAGTTGAGCAAGTTGTATTAAATGCTCTTTACTAAAACCTTTTTTTACCCCTGCTTCTTGTGCCGCGGTTAGTATTGCTTTCGCAGAGAGGTGCTTACCACCTTGAGCGCTGGTGATTTCAGCCTTGGCACCCATTTCATCAGATTCTATGGTGATATTAATTTTTGCATCTACACGTTCAAGTACTTGATACCGTATGGTTCTACCGGTTTTTTTATCTTGCAAAGGTTTGAGCACATCATTTAACTCAGCAACGGCATTTTTAACATTACCATTATTGATTCGAAGTTTTTTAAATTCTGATGCATCGATTAGCTCTTTGACACTCAAAGCGGAAATAGTATCTCCCCCTTTGATAGGCTCTAACACTAAATCGATATTATTCTTATTATTGCTAATTAAACTGGCTTTGGTCATTACTGGGCTCCTCTAACCGTTAAGTACTGCTGAGCCAAATAACGGGTAGATGCTGTTCTTTTATTTTATAATTATTATGTGGTGTTTAATCGAAAGCTGACATTATATGTAATCTACATATAATGATTTTGATGGATTTTAATAAAGCTTGTGGTGCCTTCTTTAGAATAATCAATCTTATACTCAATGCCATCAAGTGCTTGGACAAATAATAGTGTTTTCTCTTCACCAAATAATTCAGCAGAAGCAATATCAACAATATCTTGGTAAGCTTTTTTGGCAATAGAGCGTTTTGCAGGCACTTCACCCTTATAAATTCCTATGCCGCGGTGGCTGATAATAACGACAGATTTCTCGCCGTTGACAATAAGTAAATCGAATTTTTTTACTTTGTGTATTACGGTATTACGGCCGCTGGTTATAAAGTTTTTCTCTATCAAAATAGGCTCCTAGTATTCATTTGTTACTTATCTTTGCTATTAGTCTTAATATATAAATTTTTACTAA
Organism: Colwellia sp.; assembly: GCA_022969215.1. GTDB lineage: Bacteria > Pseudomonadota > Gammaproteobacteria > Enterobacterales > Alteromonadaceae > Colwellia. The sequence goes on from JALJPA010000353.1 coordinate 2,247, forward strand.
ACTAAGCAATGACTAAGCGATGACTTATCAACTGATAATATTATTCTAGTTGATAACTTTATTAATGTTTTGTCCTTTCTCCTTGACACCCGACAGAGGTACAAAGGCTCTTTCTATTACATAGTTTGGTATTGCAGCTACGTTTTGTAGGTATCTGCGTAATAAGTCTAAGCCTATTGCAGCGACAAAATTTTGAAATTGAAGCCTATTATAAGGTAATAACAAACATTGAGTTTTAATATTATCCGTGCGACCCCAGGCAAACCAAACGGTACCCACAGGTTTATCTTCACTGCCGCCATTAGGGCCGGCAATACCAGATACAGCAATGGCAAGGTCTGCTTTCGATTTTAACAGTGCACCTTTTGCCATAGCGATAACCACGGCTTCACTTACTGCGCCGTCTTGGTCAAAAAGGCTAGCGGGGACATCAAGCATAGCCGTTTTTATTTCGTTACTGTAGGTGACATACCCGGCTTCAAAGCTCAATGACGAGCCACTGATTTCGGTTAGTTTACTGGCAATGAGTCCACCAGTGCATGACTCTGCCGTAGTGACCTTTAGACTCTGCTGCTGCAATTGGTTAAGCAGGTGTTCTGCTAAAGATTTTGGTTTACCTTGAATTTCAGCGATCAGGTGCTCGCCAAGCACCTTGGCTAGCTTCTTTTGCCATAGAGGTTTTAATGCTAAACCTTGCTTGGTATTTGTGGTTAGTTTTATCTCAAGTAACGGCATTCCAGCCCGAAATCCCAGCTCTATTTCAGCGGGCCAATTGGGCAGTTGCTCATTAATGGCTTTTTGCAAACTTGACTCACCTAAGCCAAACACCTGCAGGCGAGTAACCTCAGTGGTTAAATTACTCGGTAATTTTTCAGCAATAGCCGGAACTATTTGCTCTCTCAGCATGGTCTTTAGCTCATGAGGAACTCCGGGGGTACAGTAAATATCACAATCTGTATAACGCACGGAAAAACCTACCGCGCTGCCTCTTCTATTGGCGATTATTTGGCAGCCAGTAGGCAGTATGGCTTGTTTTAAGTTAGGGGCATTTAATTCAGTACCGCGTTGCTGACACCAAAGGGTTAAATGAGCAAGCGCCTGTGGGTGCTGATTTAACTCTTCCCCGATAGCAAGACTTAACGCTTGGGCGGTTAAGTC
>JALJPA010000354.1 GCA_022969215.1 Colwellia sp.
ATCCGTGATACTCAAAAATCAACTTGTACTGGTGTTGAAATGTTCCGTAAGCTTCTTGACGAAGGTCGTGCTGGCGAGAACTGTGGTATTCTTCTTCGTGGTCTTAAACGTGAAGATGTTGAACGTGGTCAAGTACTTTGTGCTCCAGGTTCAATCTTACCTCATACTAAGTTCGAATCAGAAGTTTACATCTTAAGCAAAGATGAAGGTGGTCGTCATACTCCATTCTTCAAAGGTTACCGTCCACAGTTTTACTTCCGTACAACGGATATCACAGGTGCTGTAGAGCTTCCTGAAGGTGTTGAAATGGTAATGCCTGGCGACAACTTGAAGTTTGTTGTTGAGCTAATCAACCCAGTAGCGATGGACGAAGGTTTACGCTTCGCAATCCGTGAAGGTGGTCGTACTGTTGGTGCTGGTGTTGTTTCTACAATCCTAGACAAGTAATTGATTGCCAATTGATAATGAATTTACGCTAGAATTTGTCTTAGCGGCATTGGATGTACTCATTGACTAACGTCAACTCCGTGCTTCCGCTTTGCTAAGACTGCATCTAGCATCAAATTAATCTATCAATATCTAAAGGAGGTCGCTAACGCGGCCTTTTTTGTGCCTGAAATTTGATAATATTTAGACTGGATATATTGAATATTTTGAAAGAGTCTTTAAAATATCCGTCGTCATTTCCGAAGTTACTTGTCGGACGTTATCTGGAAGTGACTTATTAGAGAATGCAGACGGTACAGGAAGTACCTTATTAGATAATGCAGGAGCAATTATCCTGTATATATTCTCCTAAATCCATTGTCTGGATATTCCAGTAATTAAGTAAACTAACAATATCTCTGGTAGGAATTCACATGACTTGGCAAACCACACTCACTTGGCAAAATGCACAAAAAAGAGCGCAGATACTCCAACAAATAAGACAGTTCTTTGCTGAGCGGGAAGTTGTAGAGGTTGAAACCCCTGCGCTATCGCAAGGCACAGTGACCGATGTCTATTTAGATGCCTTTACCTGTCAGTATAATTTCTTAGCAGATTCATCTGCTAAGCATTCAGCTTCCTTATTTTTGCAAACATCGCCAGAGTTCCATATGAAGCGTCTACTTGCCTCGGGATATGGTTGTATTTTTCAGATTGCCAAAGCTTATCGACATGAAGAGTTCGGCAGACACCACAACCCTGAGTTTACGATGCTTGAGTGGTACCGTATTGGCTTTGATCAGTTTGACTTGATGTCAGAGGTGGCTGAGCTATTGCAAACTGTTTTAGGCGGTAATAAAGCACTATTTACTAGCTATGAAGATATATTCATGCAATCAGTTTCGGTTGACCCACTAACAGCAGGTTTCGATGAGCTTGTTGAGGTATTAAACAAGTATAATAAAAGTGCTGACTGGCTAATTGAAATGCAAGACGCAGACTTACTACTGCAGTTTATCTTTACCGAACTTATTGAACCAACCATTGGCATCGATCAGCCGCAATTTATTTATAATTTTCCCATAGCTCAAGCCTCACTGGCAAAAAGATCAAGTGATGATCCTCGGGTAGCGCAACGATTTGAATGTTATTTCAAAGGCATTGAGTTGGTAAATGGCTTTAATGAGTTAACTGATGCCAATGAGCAACAAGTTAGGTTTGAAGAAGATAATGCTAAACGAGCAGCTCAAGGTTTGAGTACCAGACCGATAGATGAAAACTTTATTGACGCGTTAAAGCATGGATTACCAGAATGTTCTGGTGTTGCATTAGGGATTGATAGACTGATAATGCTAGCACTTGATATCAATAAAATAAGTGAAGTACAGAGTTTTCCAATAGAACGAGCTTAAGGGGGAATAACTCAAAAACACGGTTGAAAGTTCTACTTCAAACACTCTGACCCGATTAATTTATTATATCTAACCACTGATGATACACATGATTATGATAGTTAGTGGTGGGATCTCACTGGTGATATTAAACCACTACACCAAATTAACCCGTTAAGAGTACAAATATAGGGGGATTTAGCAGTATTAACACCACCATTAAAAGTTTCGAAGGTCATAAGATTTTTAATTGTATTGATGCCAGTGGGATTCACTACAACTGACTAGTTTAATTTAACGCGATAAATACTGGTTGGTAAAACCATACTACTTAACTAACCTTGATAATTTTATGGGATGTGGGGTATTAATGAACATGTTGTTTAAACATACAACAATAAACAAATTTATCCCCCTTAGCTCTATGAAACTAAAGCTTTTATAAGTCTTTATGTTAAATGGCTATAGTTAGTTGAAAAATCTAATTAAAATAATTGGCATTAATCAAAGGATGCAAAAATAAAGAAAATAATCGTTGCTTTTAGCAAATTACAAAATGAAATAGTCTTGCTAGGTTAGTCACCACTAACCCTTGATTTCTAATAAAAAAAAGCAAAAGGTCAACTTATTTTATCACTTGCAAAAGAGGTCTTACCTCAATATCCTTGTTGGCGTAGGTTGATTTGTAAGCACAAAAAAGCCCTAGAATGTCTGAGAAACATTAAGGGCTCTTATAGTCAATCTTATGGGAGGTAATCCGAAGTCGACATTTCTTTGCAAAGCCACTATAAGTTTTTGGTGGTTTAGATTCAACAATTATTTGTTGGGCCGTCTTTCGTTTGATTGCTTCATTATTTTAACTTTGAAGTACAGGAACGAATAACATGATTGAATTTAACTTCAAGCTCAAGCTTGATATTAAAGGGTTAATCGACATTATCGAATTTTGGATAATGTAATTCGCACTTAACAAAAAGAATAAAAACTACTCACTAAACCGGGTAGTTTTTTTTGCCCTAAATAAATAGTCTCAGAGTAAGTTTAAATGTTTTGTCGCGGTGGCGACGACACCCAAAGGGGGCTAAACGCCGAGCCCCCTTTGGAATCCCCCGGCGCTGCTAACAAACGTATTCTTCAATTTACTCAAGTGTTCTCGACGTAACAGCGCTTTGTTCATCATCAGGACAATATGCTCAGGAGAATTTGCATCCTGCATTCTCTAATAAGTCACATCCATGTGACGTCTGCATTGTCTAATAAGCTGCATCCATGCAGCGTCATGATGGCAATACGTGAATATTGTGCTTCATTTCGGCGTTTGAAGAAGCAGACTTAGCGCTTGTTGATTCTATGGTTGTTTATAACGAGCTAAGAATTATTTGGTAGTTTTAATTCTACGTTGTTCCCAAACACTCCAAATCCCATCTCAGCAATTCAACCTCCAACTAGCAAAGGTAGACCTCGACCCGAGACAGGACGTCGAGGGCTGCCGTTGTTCATGGACGATAAATCGGCAGGAATCGTGGTTTACGCTAGTTGGTGTTTGAATGTTCTG
>JALJPA010000355.1 GCA_022969215.1 Colwellia sp.
TAAACAGCAGGTAAAGGTATTGACTGATAATGTATTGCACTTGCAACGAATATTGCAAAGGCACCTGCATGATGAAGAAGAGGTGATTATTCCGATATTTTTATTATCGGCTTAATAACTTAAAAGTAGGGGGCTAGGGTAGTTACTAAGACAGTAACTACCCCTTTATTTGGGTCTTAATATTTGCCTTTTTTATTAACAAATGGTTATTAATAAAAGGCTACTAACTTTTAACGACTAATTATTAGCCCAAGCTTGGAATTAATGCCGGAATACCAGGTAACATACCTACCGCTGCCATGACCCCAGTTAACACCACAAACATAACACTCGGAATAATCCAGCGACTCATCTTAGTTAATCCCGCACTACGCTCTTTACAGCCAACCAAGCCAAGGTTGTCGAGCAGCATAGTCAACGCCCAACCAAAAGCTGGGTTAACCAGGGCAGAGGAGAAGACCACAATGGCCGCAGATTGGGTTGTTTTACCTTCCCTAGTCATTTCCATACCCGCTTCAAGCAAGGGAATAAAGACTCCCACCACTAAGGCGACACAAAGCACAGGTTGCCATATAGCAAGATCCATAGGATAACCCCAAAGTGCCGCGATGATACAAAACAGTGCGGTGAGTAGAGCGCCAGCGGGGATAGGCCTTTTAGCGATAGCTGCGGGTACAATATAGGTGCCCCAAGACGAGGTAAAGTTAGCGCCGCCGAGTAGTGAGCCAAAGGTTTGGCGAATAGAGGCGCTGGTCATAGTATCGTCGATGTTCATTTGTACTTTTTCAGTGCGTTCAGGGTAGTTAATTTTTTGAAATACTTGATGCCCTAAGAAGTCAGGAGACCACATTGCTACGGCTAAAATAGCGAAAGGCAGTACCACGACAAAACTTTCTAGGGTAGGTAAACCTAGCATCCAACCGGTATTTTCGCCCCACCAATACATTGGGCTCATGTTAGGTAAGCCTGGGCCGGTATGGAATTCAAAAGGCGCACCCATAGCAAAGGCAAGTGTGCCGCCTAGCAAACAACTAAGTGGCACTGCTAACCAACGTTTACGCCAATGTTCCAATAATGCATACAATATTATCGTGCAAAAAATAACGACAAAGGCAATATGAGACATACCTATGTCATTTGCCCAAGTGAACAGCTTATCTACCTGTGAAATGGTACCGACAAAGCCAAGGTACAGTAATAAACCACCACATACGCCTTTACTGGTAAGGTTTGCCAGCATGCTACCGCCTTTGGTTATGGCTAAAATAAAGCCAAAGATGCCAATGAGTAGTCCAAGCGCCATTGGGTGACCACCAGCAGCAACGACAATAGGAATAAGCGGGATGAGCGGGCCATGAGTACCTGCTAGGTTCGCCGTGGGTAATAAAAATCCTGAAAAAAGAATGATGAAAAGGGAAACAATGAGTAATTCATAGCGGACATTTTCTAAGATAAAGCTTTCATCAAGGCCAAGAGATGCGGCGAAGGTTGCTGCTATTGCGCCTACCATAACCACTTTACCAATAGTCGCTGCCATGGCAGGTATAGTATCTTCTAGCTCAAATCGATAATCTCTAAACGGTAAATTAGGTCGCCAGCGTTTCGGCGCCATTATTTGCAATTCGTGTTCTAGATATTCTTCACGAGTATTAAACGCTGAACTTGGCTTATGTTTTTGCTGGTAACTTTGACCTTCGCCATTTAGTCCATCGCTATTTCTTTGAGACTCATCCTTTTGCTCATCTACTGATTCAGATGTATTGCCCATTTTTTATCCTTACTCACTCGCTTAAAAGTATTATGTCTTTTAGTGGTGTCATGTTAGCTGTGTCTATTCGATTTAAATGTAGCATGTATCGTTAACAACAAAGCCAGGTAAGACTAGGTAATTAGTCGTAGAACACCAACATAGCCGTTTAAAAAACGAGCTTTTACTCTTTTTCTTGCTCAGGTATACCATCACATTAAAAGTCTACCTCGGGTAATAACTACATAGCTTGATGGTGAAAACCTTAATCAATCCTCATCTTTTAAGTGCTATGTTTTTTGTTTGTGATTCCGACAGTAGAACAATTTTTCTGGCTAAACTGTTAACTGGCTAATCTTTTAACTAGATCATTGAAAAAGTAAAGAAATGACGTTGCATGTTCCGAGTAGTAGTGAGCTTACACAGTTATTCAACCAGCTTACCCCCATTTTAGTGACGTAATCACAAGGGGGGTGAAGTGTCACTATTATTTACACTAATCATTTGAAACTATGTCGCTTTTAATAGATATTAACGGCAACTTTAATTTATGCCAGATGACGATGTTTAAAATTATTATCACCCCCAGATTTTTTTTGTTAGCCGCAGTATTAACTTCATCATTAGGCTCTTTAGTAACGAGTGTTTATGCTAAATCGCCATTAGACTTCAATGAAAATAACATAGTTGAACAAGTTGAATTAGGCTTGCCGCAAGCACTTAAAGACATTGAGCAAGCGGTAAATATAAATAGTGGGTCAATGAATCTTGCAGGGGTAAAGCAGGTCGGCTTATTGGCCAAGCAACAACTTTTAGCTATAGGCTTTGATGTGCAATGGCTCGATGGCCGTGCTTTTAATCGCGCAGGCCATATTTTAGCGACTCACCAAAGTAGCAATGCCAATGCCGTTAAAATTTTAATGATCGGTCATTTAGATACAGTCTTTGCCAAAAATGATGATTTTCAAAAGTTTACAAGGCTTAGTGAAACACAAGCTGCAGGCCCTGGTGTTGCGGATATGAAAGGTGGTAATACCATTATCATTGCTGCGCTACGGGCATTAAAAAATCTTAACTTACTTGATAATGTCAGTATAAAAGTACTGTTAACCGGTGATGAAGAAAGCAGTGGCCGGCCTTTATCTTTATCAAAACAAGCCATAGTTGATGGTGCGATTTGGGCTGACATTGCTCTGGGTTTTGAAAATGGTGATAATAATATAAATACCGGCATGGCGGCACGTAGAGGTTATACCGGCTGGACTTTAAACGTTGTAGGCAAACCAGCACATTCGTCGCAAATATTTAGTGATGAAGTGGGTTATGGTGCAATTTATGAAACAGCGCGTATTCTAGAAGCTTTTAGAGCCCAACTGGAACAAGAAGAAAACCTAACATTTAATCCTGGCATGATCATAGGTGGTACCAGTATAGATTATGATGTCGCTAAATCATCAGGTTCAGCATTTGGTAAAAGTAATGTTATTGCTCAAAAAGCTAAAGTGAAAGGTGATTTACGAGCACTTTCAATTAAGCAGCTAAAAAGTGCTAAACAAACCATGCAAAACATAGTTAAAAATAATTTAAATCACACGCAAGCTGAGCTTATTTTTGCCGTAGGT
>JALJPA010000356.1 GCA_022969215.1 Colwellia sp.
GGGGTTCTTACCGCGGAAACAATAACAATAGGATCAGGTGATGACATTCGGTTCTCCAACAAATTTAATCAGATATATACCCAAGCTACTTCAAGATGCTCGTTTCAGGACGGCTGAGCGATTCATACTCAAGGCGCGTATTTTATTAATGGTCATTCCCTTAATTACTTACGCAACAATGAATATGATTTGCTCATTCGTCCCCGTAGGGCTGGTTTAGAAACGTTTTATTCGTCGTTATTGATATTCGAAAAGGACGCTACATGGATGTTGCTTCTTAGAGAATGCAGGAGCTTATTACTCCTGAGTAACCATTCTCTTCAATCAATGCCTTGCCTAAATACGTTTCTAATTCCAGCTGAATCCTGCATCTTGAGGTTGTTTGGGTATATGTTAACTCACACCAATTTCATTTTTATAACTTTGACACTCAAGCTATTACTCCAATCGTAAAGTAGCCTATGGGAACAATACAAAGCTTGGTATCAATGACTTATATACCGAATGAAAAAAATAGTATTTACTCAATTAGATTTTTACAAAGTGGATATAAAGCGTTTAAGTCATCCTTTATAGCAATAAATTTAGGATGATAGACCTAGAATTGGACAATTTTAAGATAAGGGATATATGCTGGGCATTGCCAAGTATTTAGTTTTCAGCTCAATGAAGTATTGACTATTAAAGCAATCAGCAAGGTTTTTACTTTAAATAAATGGTCCACCCGACAGGAGTCGAACCTGTGACCTCGCCCTCCGGAGGGGCGCGCTCTATCCAGCTGAGCTACGGGTGGTTTGTTGAGGAATATACTAAGTTTAATATTACCTCAAGGAATGCGCGGCAAATACTATAATTTATCAATATGCTTGTCTAGTTAAGTTGTCGAAAATATCTCATTAGTCGTTAGCTTTACTTATCACTAATCCCCTATATTTATAAAACTTATGTACTTTAGTTAAAAAACTGCCTAAAGTTATGAATACCCTATTAAACTTTCGGTTGTATTACCAAAATGAAACCACGTCTTTTCGGGTTACTTTCATCACGAATAGCCCCAATGTTACTGATAAGTTTGTTTGTCGTCAGTACGTCATTAATGACGCCCGTTTATGGGCAAGCGATTGAAACTAAAACCCTTAAAGTTGAGCTTATTGTTAAGCATATTAACCGTACCGGTAAGTTAGCCTTTAAGCGAACGCTAAACCTATCTTTTAAAAGCAGTGGTTACCTTGAAGAACTTAACATAGATGAAGGTGAAAATTTTACTACAGGACAACTACTTGCACAACTCGATGCTGCTGAGCTAATAGCGGAAAAAAATTCCAGTTATGCGCGTTTATTACAAGCCAAGCGAGATGTTAGGCGCATTAATACCTTACTCAGCAAAAACTTAAGCTCTCAGCAAGCATTAGATGATGCTAAAACGCTATTAGTAACGACTCGTGCCAGTCATAAAGTGGCTTTATATAACCTATCGAAAGCGCAATTGATTGCCCCTTTTGATGGTGTTGTATTAAGCCGGTTTACCGAGTTAGGTGAATTACAAAGCCCAAACCAAAGTGCATTGCAATTAGCTGCCATAGATAACAACTTAGTGGTTCGTGTGGCGTTAACCGCAGCGGAAGTTAATTTTGTGAAATTAAAGCAAAGTATTAAGGTAAATTTAGCGCAATTTGGTGTCACTTTGGGCACTGTCAGTAAAATTCCGGCTATTGCTGATCAACAAAGTCATTTATTTACTATTGAGGTATTGTTAGAAAATATAAGCGCCAATCAAATTATTGTTGGTCAACTAGCCCATGTAGTAACTGACATTACTACCGATGTCCTTGCTTATCGTTTACCTATTGAGGCACTTAATAGTGTTGATAGCCAAGGTCGAGCCTTAATTATGGTGCTCGTTAGTAATTCGACCGAAGCTGAAGGTTATCAGCAGCAGGCGTTTGTTATTAAACAGCTTTCAAATGAATATATCTATTTGTCTGCTGAACAAAGTTCCCTCCCCTTAACTATTGTTACTCGAGGCTGGCAACAGCTTACTTTGGCTAAAGAGCAGCCATTAGATGACGTTCAAGCTCAATAAAGGAGTATTAGCAGATGAAACTCCCTAGATTAGCGATAGATAATGCCCCATTCACTTTAACTATTATATTGTTACTGGTTTTGGTCGGTGTGCTTTCGTATTTAAATATGCCTCGCTCAGAAGATCCACAGTTTGATTTACCGGTCACCTTAATTGAAGTGGTTTATCCTGGCGCTTCTCCCAGTGATATTGAAACATTAGTGGTTGACCCACTGGAACAAGAAATTGCTGATATTGAAAATATTAAAAAAATTGAAGCCAAAATCCATAATGGCGCGGTAAGAATTACCATAGACTTTCTTTATGGTACAGATGCCGAAGCGGCATTTAATAAAGTGAAGCAGGCGGTATCAACGGTAAGACCTAACTTACCTAGTGGTATTGCGGAATTATTAGTCTTAAAAGCAACACCGAGTAGTGTGGCCATAATGCAGTTGGCTTTGTGGTCAGAGCCTACTGATTACAAAACCATGGAGTTGCATGCCAAGTTATTAGAAAAGCGACTAGAAACCATAGCTAGTGTGCGCAAGGCAAGTATATGGGGCTACCCGCGGCAAATAGTGGCAATAGATATTGATCTGGCGTTATTGAAATATTATGGGTTAGCGCTTATTGATATCACTCAAATCATTCAGGGGCGAGCATTGAATATTACCCCAGGCTTTGTTGATGCGGGTACTAGGCGTTTTAATGTCAAAGCCAGTGGTAACTTCACCCAACTGGTTGATATTGAAAATACTATTATTAGTAGCAGTAATATAGCGAATGCTAATGGCGTATTGACAGTTAAAGATATTGCTAGTGTCAGCTTTGCTAGCGCAGAGCCGAGCTATTTAGCTTATTTTGATGATATACCAGCGATATTTATCACGGTAGAACAACGAGAAAAAACCAATATATTTGTTTTAACCGAGCAAATAAACCAAGAAATAGAGCTGTTTCAACAAAACTTACCAAGCGGCCTAAAATTGGCCAAATTATTTCAACAAGCCGACAGTGTTAACGTTCGTGTAAATGGTTTTTTTGATAACTTAACACAAGGGCTAATTATTGTAGGTTTGATGGCCTTATTGTTTTTAGGCTTCCGAGAAGCGTTAGTGGTGATACTTGCTATTCCAATTTCATTTTTGATGGCTATAGGTTGGTTGGATTTTAGTGGTTATGGCTTACAACAAATGTCCATAGTCGGTTTAATAATTGCCTTAGGCTTATTGGTTGATAACGCAATTGTGGTTACTGAGAGTATTCATAGAGAGAAGAAG
>JALJPA010000357.1 GCA_022969215.1 Colwellia sp.
GCCTTTAACCGCTATGGTGAATACACGGTGACCGATGGTGATAAACAAACTTACGGCGCGGAAGTATTAACGGATTTACGTATCAACTATCAAGTTACTGAGAACTTATCGTTCAATGTTGGTGGTAATAACATCTTTGATGTTTACCCTGATGAAAATACCATAGGTAATTCACGTTCAGGAACCATAGAAGATGCCGATGGCAATATAATTGTCAGTAGCCCGGGTGTATTTACTTATTCACGTCGCTCAGCACCGTTTGGCTTTAATGGTGCATTCTACTATGCTGGCGCAGAATTCAAGTTCTAGCCTTATCAACAAGAATAAAACTTAAAATACAAAAAAGCGCAGCGAAAGCTGCGCTTTTATTTGTATTCTAGTCTGACGGCACCCTCACCCAACCTTCCATCAATACCCGAGCACTTCGGCTCATAATAACTTTTTTCACTGTCCATTTATCATTATCTAATAATGCTTCTGCGCCCACTTTCAAAATACCCGATGGATGACCAAATGTGACCGACTCTGCAGCTTCTCCAGCAGCATTACTTGTAGCAAGTGCAACTAAAGTACCAGGGATAGCCGCAGCAGTGCCTATCGCTACCGCCGCAGTGCCCATCATGGCATGATGGAGTTTACCCATTGATAATGCCCGCACATGCAAATCTATATCAGTAGATGATACTGACTTACCACTAGAGGTTACATAATCTTGCGCCGGTGCAACAAACGCAATTTTTGGTGTGTGCTGTCGAGATTCCGCTTCTGATATATCACTAATCAAGCCCATCTTCATCGCGCCATAGGCTCGAATGGTTTCAAAACGTGCCAGTGCAGCAGGATCACCGTTTATAACTTCTTGTAACTCAGTGCCAATATAACCAAGGTCATCCGCATTTAAGAATATTGTCGGAATACCCGCAGTAATCATGGTTACTTGGAAAGTACCAATGCCCGGCACTTCAAGTTCATCAACTAAGTTACCGGTAGGAAACATAGCTTCTGACGGATCAACTGGTGCAATAAATTCAACGGGCACTTCAGCGGCAGGGAAAGTCACGCCATCGAGCTCAAAATCACCGGTTTCTTGCACTTGTCCATTAGTGATAGGTACATGGGCAATAATGGTTTTTCCAATGTTCTTCTGCCAAATACGCACAGTACAGACACCATTCTCAGGAATACGACTTGCAGCAACCAAACCGGAATTTATCGCAAAAGAGCCAACAGCCGCAGTTAAGTTACCGCAATTACCCGACCAATCGACAAAGGGCTTATCAATGGCCACTTGGCCAAATAAATAATCGACATCATGATCAGCAACATCACTTTTAGCTAAGATGACTGTTTTACTGGTACTTGACGTTGCCCCGCCCATACCATCGGTTTGTTTACCGTAGGGATCTGGGCTACCAATGACGCGTAATAACAAGGCATCACGTGCACTACCAGCAACCTGACAATCTTTTGGTAAATCCGTTAAATTAAAAAATACACCTTTTGATGTACCGCCACGCATGTAGGTAGCTGGGATTTTTATTTGTGGCGCATGTATTTTAGTGACTAATGACATAGCTCACTCCTGAAATAATTTTGGCTCTGTTAGCTTTAGTATTTCTGCGCAAACACGCAAGACGCATGAACTCTTCCATGAGGCTCGACACAAGCATCCATGCTTGTGAAGCTTGCTTATTTGCATCCGAAACACTAAAACACATCTACCACCGGAGCTTTTGACTTCAGTTATAGAGAACATAGCCATTAATTTAATATAAAAAGCTGCAACTTTTATTGCTGCTTAAAGAAAATCATACAGAGTTGATTTTCATAAGAGGAGTTTTAGTGTTTTAACAAGGCTAAAGCGCGGAATTGACGAACGTCAATGAGCACTTCTAACGTAGTTAAAACGCTAAAAATCAATTATGAATTCGACTCTAAGAAATCATTGGCAAACTTTTGTAGCACCCCACCACCATCGTAAACGGTAACTTCTTCCGCCGTATCTAAACGACATTTCACCGGAATTTCAACAACTTCACCCTTACCTTCAACACAGCTTCGTGTCATCACAACTGTCATCATCGCGCCCGGTGATGTCTTACCAACAACATCATAGGTCTCACTGCCATCAATATGATAGGTATGACGTGTTTCACCCTTAACAAATTCAAGTGGTAATACACCCATACCGACTAAGTTAGTGCGGTGAATACGTTCGAAACCTTCAGAGACGATGACTTCAACACCGGCTAAACGCACACCTTTTGCCGCCCAGTCACGTGAGGAGCCTTGACCATAGTCAGCACCGGCAATAATAATTAATGGTTGCTTGCGTTCCATGTAAGTTTCAATGGCTTCCCACATGCGTGATTCAACACCTTCTGGCTCTATACGAGTGAGAGAGCCTTGCTTCACCTCGCCGTTTTCATCACGACACATCTCATTGAACAATTTCGGGTTAGCAAACGTTGCTCGCTGGGTTGTTTCATGATCGCCCCTATGAGTGGCGTATGAGTTAAAATCTTCTTCAGGCAAACCCATTTTAGCTAAGTAAGCACCCGCAGCACTGTTTAATTGAATAGCATTGGATGGTGATAAATGATCTGTGGTGATGTTATCGCCAAGCACGGCTAACGGGCGCATGCCTTTCATGGTACGTTCAGCCGCTAAAGCACCTTCCCAATATGGCGGACGACGAATATAAGTACTGGTTTCATCCCAATCGTATAATGGGCTTTCTGCCGGTTCAAACGCTCCTAAATCAAACATGGGTGCATAAACTTTCTTGAATTGCTCAGGCTTGACACATGAAGCGACGATTGCATCGATTTCTTCATCCGATGGCCAAATGTCTTTCAAGGTAATGTCGTTGCCATTTTGATCTTGACCCAATATGTCTCTTTCAATATCAAAACGCATGGTACCAGCAATGGCATAGGCAACCACTAATGGCGGCGATGCTAAGAAGGCTTGTTTTGCGTGTGGATGAATACGACCATCAAAGTTACGGTTACCTGATAAAACGGCAGTAGAGTATAAATCGCGGTCAATAATTTCTTGCTGTATTTTAGGGTCTAAGGCGCCACTCATACCATTACAGGTAGTACAGGCGTAACCGACAATTCCAAAACCTAATTTTTCCATTTCAGAGAGCAGACCAGCTTCTTCTAAATACAGTTTCGCTACTTTAGAGCCCGGTGCAAATGACGATTTAACCCAAGGTTTACGTACTAAACCTAATTCATTAGCGCGTTTAGCAACAAGACCCGCCGCAACAACGTTACGTGGATTAGAGGTGTTAGTACATGAAGTGATCGCAGCAATAATTACCGCGCCAT
>JALJPA010000358.1 GCA_022969215.1 Colwellia sp.
TTTAGTGAACAATACTAAATGTTGAGGGAGCTGTATTACCAACCTTTAGTACTGATGCAGCTATCGGCAAGATAGAAGGCTTCAGATCAACTGCGGACAATTGATTCAGTTCGGGAAAGTCATTCCTGAATGATGATGCAATTTTATTGTCCACATTCTCCAAAGTGCCAAGAGCTAATTCATAAAGCATGTGACTAAAATTCCCATTTAAATGCATAACACCAACCACAACAGCGTAGTAAGCTTGGCGATTTTTGTGCGTCTTTATGCACAAAAGATGCCACGCTTACGGAGTCTGCTTGCTGGTTTTTGTTACGTGTTTTTACGATCATAAGTCTCTATTTTAACTTCATTTCCATGGCGATCTTTTTTTAGAATACTGGCTATAAATTGCATACCGTTTTTAATCATAACTCGACCAGAAGCTGGATTGCTTGCTAGATGCTCAGCAGAAAAATGATTTATGCCATGTGAATATTCCATAAACCGAATTAGACAATTTACTGCTTCGGTGCAGTAGCCATTACCCCAATAAGGATGTCCCATCCAATAACCTATTTCAGCTTTGTTGCCTTCGATGCTTACTAAACTAACAGTACCAACTAACTCTTCAGTATCCCTTTTCTCTATCGCCAATACTAAGCTTTCTTTATTCGACCATTGTTCGGCATGTAAGGCGATCCAATCTTGTGCTGCTTCCAACGAATACGGATAAGGTATATTCAACGTCATTTCAGAAACTCGACGGTCACCAGCTAGGTTCACAACCTCCTGTGCATCACTTAATGTAAAAGGTCGTAAGATTAAACGGTTTGATATTATTGGTTTAAGTTTCATTTCATATACACGTAACAACTTAATTGTGCGCTGGCGCATTTACATGAAAGTGATATTCACTAAACCAAGCCAACACTTTAATTTAAAAGTACTTCCTATATAACAAGCTGTAGTTTTTGATCCAGGTCATTATCTACAAATTTTCGGCGCAATATCATTCAGGAATAGTCTTCTAAATATCTGAATTTAATAGAAAACGAGAATATCACTTTGTAGCAAAGCACACCATTTCTGAACATACACAACCTAAAAACTAGACTTTTTCTCATAGTTTTCGCAACTAAAAAAATCAATTTGAGATTTTTATAACCAAACTAACCGACAATAAACGATAGCCGCCTGACTCAACTAGAACGTCATCCTCCTGCATGATTTCAGGTATAGCAATAAAGGACCTCACTGTTGAAATTAAAAATTCTTTATGCAATTTAAAATTATATATTTACCATTTCCTTGCTAAGGCAATGAGCACTAGTTAAGTGGGAATATGAAACATATAAATGCAATAGAGTTAGAGGCTTTAATTCAACAGCAGTACTCGAATATTACCGGCCTTGTTATCCTCAAGGGGCAACAACTTGTGCATGAGCATTATACTGGCGGCTATCATAAAGACAGTGCTGTGCATGTGGCATCCGTGACTAAAAGTGTGCTGTCTGCTCTTATTGGAATTGCCATTGAACAAGGGGCGATACACAGTATTGAGCAAAAGGTTTTGGACTTCTTCCCTCGCTATCGATTAAAAAGGGGAGAGAAAACCATTCAACAAATAAAGATACGCCATTTATTAACGATGACAGCACCCTATAAATACCAATATGAGCCTTATACAAAGGTATATTCCAGTGACGATTGGACTATTGCGGCGTTAGATCTATTAGGCGGTAAACATAATCTTGAAGCATTTAAATATACCACTGTCGGGATACAAGTTTTAGCCGGCGTTATCGCGAATGCTACGAACCAATCGGTGCGTGATTTTGCTAATAAACACCTCTTTAAACCACTTGGAATCAACGTATCGCAAGATATAACGATTAATAATAAAGAGGAATATTTCTCATTCCTTAAAAACAATCTAGTGAGTGGCACGGTGGTCGATCCCAAAGGGGTTAATACTGCAAGATGGGGACTGATATTAACAGCGATGGACATGGCTAAATTTGGCCAATTATATTTAAATAACGGCTTATGGCAAGGTAAAGAAATCCTACCGTCACCATGGATTAAAAGAGTATTCAAAAACATAGCCAATGGAGAAACCGCCCATATGGTTATTTATGGTGGGTAATCGATGAGATTAACGGTACCTATGCAGCGATAGGCGACAGTGGCAATATCATTTATGTATCATCAAAAAAACATCTGGTGATTGGCATCGCCTCTCAATTTATGCCAAGAGCTAAAGATAGAGTTGAATTAATAACCGAGCATATAGAACCACTCTTGTAAGACGCTAGCGAGAGAAGTTTAAAGATGGTGTTGAGCATAATTTTTATAAATAAAAGGCGGCAGTGGTTGGAAAAAAGGCATTATGTTGCCTATTTCTTTCGCACATTGTCTAGCAAGGCTTTGGCTATGAGTGATTTTCCTCTGGCAGCATTTACGATATAAATAGCTTCTATGGGTTTTAGTTAGCTCCTCGCGTAACACCTTAGATAACCACATAAACAACTGTAATTTTTCACACTCTCTGTGTTGTCGATCAAACACTGCCGCTAGCTTTTGCGCCGCATTAATGCACAACAATACATCTAAAACCGAACACTGCTCACTAGAGAAGCGTAGTGCCGCTACGTTCAGGGCACAGCTGCTATATTCTAATGCTTGTTTATCTTTATCAGCTTGTAGTATTCGCAGTGCCCTAGCTTGGGGTGTTTCCATGCAACGTTATTCCAACTTCGATTAAAAACACTCAAATGGTAACAATACGCATTACCACTTACAACGTTAAATGCTCAAATTAGAAAAGTATCACAGTGGCACTACGCCATAGCTTTGTGCAGATCGGAGGCCTTTTGCTAAGTTATGCTCAGACTTCAGCGCCCCCGATATTTTATTTATCTTATAAAAAATTTAATGTAGAAATTGTTGCTGATTACCTTCGCAGATAAACATCGCCTGCTCACAGGAGCGACGTTGCTTGTCGGTTAATTTCATACCATTGCTCCAATAACCTTTTTTTAAAGCCCTCTTAAATTCCATCTGAATTTCAAAGGGTAAACTTGCCACTAAAAGCTCAAACATAATCTTTCTCCTTAATTTAATAGCGCTAATCCATTCATAGAGGTCCCTAATAATGGATCTATGCAGCCGCTTCTGCTTTATCAGACGCAGCAGCTATTTCTAGTATTGGCAAAGGATTTCTCGAGCCTACCGCCTCCTCTATTGAGCTAAAACCATCTTCTTGCAACAGTTTGACCAAACCGCGATTAATCTCACTAATATTTTGCGGACCATC
>JALJPA010000359.1 GCA_022969215.1 Colwellia sp.
TACTCAAGGTGACTTTCATCACAAAGGTACACTTACATGGACTAAGAACAGTGATGGCATAGTCTTTTCGGCTAACCGTATCAAAGATTGGGAATATAAATCACTTGAAGGTAACTTGTATCAAGTGAACTTAGCAGGTGGCGAGCTGGAGCAATTAACAAGCAAACCAGGTAAAGAGTTTAATCCAGTATTTTCAGAAAATGGTAAAGAACTTGCCTTCTTATCTACATCAAATGCGTTAAACCCATACCGTAATGCCAAATTAAACATTATGGATTGGAAAACTAAAAAAGTGACTGCGGTTGCAAGTGACTTTGACCGTTCAATAAGAGATCCGCGGTGGTTATCTAGCTCACTATTAGCAATAAGTTATGATGATTTTGGTAAACGTAAACTGGCCACCATTAGCACCAAAGGAAAAATAAAAGATCTAACCTACACGCTTGCGGGCACGAGTATTGGTCGACCTTATATCAGTGGTAGCTTTACTGCTTCAAACGAAGGCTATATGGCCTTTACTCAAGGTAGTTCTTCACGTCCAGCGGATGTTGCTATTATTAATACTCGTAAGAAATTATCGAAGTTAACGCAATTAAATGAAGATTTATTTGGTCATAAAACCTTAGGTAAAGTACACGAAGTTAATTACAAATCATCTTTTGATGGTGAGCCTATCCAAGGTTGGTATATTACGCCGCCAAACTTCGACCCTAAGAAACAATATCCATTGATTTTAGAGATCCATGGCGGTCCACATTTGGCTTATGGGCCGCACTTCTCTGCTGAATTACAACGTTTTGCCGCACAAGGTTATGTGGTTTTCTATGATAACCATCGTGGTAGCAGCTCTTATGGCGAACGTTTTGCCATGTTATTAAAATACAAATACAGCTCTAAAGAAGACTTTGCTGATCACAACTCAGGTGTAGATGCCATGGTAGATATGGGCTTTATCGATGAGAAAAACTTATTTATCGCTGGTGGCTCTGCGGGTGGTATAGCTACAGCCTACGCTATAGGTTTAACAGATCGCTTTGCTGCGGCCGTTGTAGTTAAGCCTGTGATTAACTGGTTAAGTAAAGTGCTGACGGCTGATAGTGGTTTAGGGCAAATACCGACACAATTTCCGGGTATGCCATGGGAACATGTAGAGCATTATTGGAAACGTTCGCCTATGTCTTTGGTTGGCAATGTCACCACACCAACTATGCTGATCACAGGGGAAGAAGATTTACGTACGCCAATGGCGCAAACAGAACAATTTTATCAAGCACTTAAATTGAGAAAGATTGATACAGTGTTAATTAAAGTACCCGGTGCTCCACATGGTATAGCTGGTAAGCCATCAAGAATGATCACTAAAATTGAACATAGCCTTGCTTGGTTTGAAAAATATTCAAGCAAGACAGAAAAATAATACTAGTTTCATTAAGTTTGTGATCTTGTTGTGCATAGGAAAAATAAATCAGGGCAAGGTGCTCGATTGAGCAATAGCTTGCTATTGGGATTGAGAGCAACGCAGACCTGGCGTATTTTAACCAGCTCTAGTGAGCAATAATTTAATGAAATTGGTATAAACTAACACGGGCAACATTCTATTCGTTATTAATTATCATAACAAAGCATAGATAGCTCAACTAAAAACCAAGTCTAACGGCTTGGTTTTTTTATGTGTTTTTTATCGTTTTTCTACTTCAGGAATACGCATAATTGCCGATAACTCTATGGATAAGTTTAGCTTTTCATTATATGGAATCATTAGCTAAGCTAGGGTAAGTTTTTTAAATAATAATGCTATGTGGTCTATAGTTAAATTGGCTAAGTGCTTTATTTAAATAAGCTGAAACTATCCAGTAGCTTAAGCTAGCGGATAGTTTTATTTTATAGTCAGTTTCAGTTCTTGTTTTAGCCCCGTTTCAGTTCGTTTTTTACTTTCAAAGGAAGAGATTTATCTATGTTGAATTTAACTATTCGCCGTAAAGTTGTACTTACTACCTTGACTGCCGTGGTGCTATCTATTGTGATCGTTAGTGCTTTTGCACTTAGCTCAAGTAGAGCCATTATTTTGGAGGCTGCCATTGAAAGAGAATTACCCGCAGCATTGGGTGAGGTTGCGAATGATTTAGATGCACATTTGTTGCTACCTATTACGGTATCGCAAACCATGTCGAGTAACCTTTATTCTCAGCAATTTATTGCGAATGGTGAGCCAAGAGGTGATCATCAAAAACTTATTTCTTATTTGAAAAATATCCAGAGTGAATTTGACACGATTAGCGCTTTTCTAGTGTCAGCCAATAGCGGACACTATTTCACCCCAGGTGGACTTTTTAAAACTTTGTCACCACAAGATAATAATGATCAATGGTTTTATAATTTTATCAATAGCGGCAAGCAATATGAGCTTGCTCTAGATATTGATGAAGAAACCAATATTCCGACCTTGTTTATTAATTACCTAATGAGAGTTTCAGGGGAGCCCAGCGCTGTAGTGGGAGTAGGTTTATCATTAGAGAATATGGCTAAAACCATTAGTCAGTACCGTATTGCAGAAACAGGGAAAGTGTTCTTAGTCGATCAACAAGGCATAGTTAAGCTCCATCCTGATACACAACTCATCGGTAAGAGATTGTCTGATCTCGGTGTCATTGATAATCAAAGTCTTTTATCGAAAGCACAATTTAGTTCTACAGAATTTATTCAAAACGGTACGACAACCCTTATAGCTAGCCGATACCTAGATAGTATTGGTTGGTATGTCATTGCTGAGGTACCAAAACATGAGGTACTAGGTGGGCTAACTAAATTGACTTGGGCACTTGTGATGATGGGCATTATTATTGCGGTAATTTCTGCCTTTGTTAGTACATGGCTTATTTCTCGTTTAATTGCACCTTTTGGTCAAGTGGCCGATATGTTAGCTGAAATTGGTAAAGGTGGTGGTGATTTAACCCGTCGTTTAGATGATTCTCGTGAAGACGAAGCCGGTACAATGGCAAAGGGATATAATCAATTTGTTAGCCATTTAAGTGAAATAATGCAACAGGTTTCTAATACCGGTAATGAGCTTGCGGAGGCGATTGAACAAATTGACTCTCAAGCTAAATCAATGGAAGCTGAAATTAATGAGCAAGTGAGCCGAGTTGAGCAAATTGCCACGGCTATGCATGAAATGGGTATGACATCAGAAGAGATTGCCGGTAGCGCTAATAATGCTGCACAAAGTGCGCAAGCTGCCGATGCCACCGTGCAGCAAGGTAACGACTCTGTTGGGCAAACCATAT
>JALJPA010000036.1 GCA_022969215.1 Colwellia sp.
TTTTTTGTTCAAATGATAATGCCTGTTTTAGTTTGCCATCGCTAACATTCAATCAAGTATTGTAATCTTTTATTTCAGCAAAACTTGCAGAGCTCAGCGCAGAAAATATTATTACTGTCTTAGTGGTTATCTCTGCTATCAAATGTCAGGAACGTTTTCAAAAACAAATTTTGAGTTACGTTTACTCTTATACCAACCTTTTTTACTTTTTCCTTTGCTTGCAGCCCATTGCAAAATATCAGGGTAGCCATTAGATAGATCTACACGCTCTTTAGTATGGTGCCACTTGGATGGAACAAGCATTGCCCAAGGTAAGTTGCCCTCCGTTTGATAATACCTATCTTGGCTTTTATCGGAGTCATCTTCTCCTTGGCCAAACTTTCTTCGTGAGGCTTTTTTTGAGGGAAAATAGCCGGGAAAGTGTACTTCTATATGCTCACCAGTATCCAGTACTCTCGAAATGAAACTGTTGTATGGAGCAGTGCCTAAAGTTTGCGAAGATATAGGGAAATTGAAGTTAATGGTTAAGGTATAAAGGTTGCCATTAACTTTAGGGCTACCGGAAAAGGTATTAGACATCTTGTAGCCTGGGGGAGGCGGTAAGGCATCTTCTATTTTAGCTATGATGATAAACATGGATTGATTGCCATCTGCTATGGGCGTTACTTCGGTTGTTACGCCTTTTAACTTCATGGTTACTTGGCCAATATTACTCGTTGGCGTGTTAACCATTAATCGTAAGGAGTTATCATAAATGGCGCCGCGAGCCGTAGGTAATATTTTAAAAACAATCCGACTAACCAGCCCGTTGACTTTATTTTCTTCAACGTTGTAATCAAAAACTGCATCATTAAAGTCGTAGTCGCCTTTTATTGGCCACTCATCTTCAAATGCCATGGTACCAAACTCGTTGTTTGACGGTGAGTATGAGGTGCTGGTGGTCGATATAACAGGTGTATCATTACTATCCAAAGGTAAGGTTTCATAAAAGTTTACTTCGTTGCCATCACTAAAACCGTCATTATCACTATCGGGATTATGGGGGTCGGTATTAAATAAATTTAGCTCTTCATTATCGGTTAAACCATCGCCGTCAGTATCAGCGAGGGTTGGGTCAGTATTAGTTTCA
Source organism: Colwellia sp. (assembly GCA_022969215.1). Taxonomy (GTDB): domain Bacteria; phylum Pseudomonadota; class Gammaproteobacteria; order Enterobacterales; family Alteromonadaceae; genus Colwellia. The sequence continues at coordinate 1,130 of JALJPA010000036.1, forward strand.
AGTAGCTCTTGCTGATCGGTTAAACCATCATTGTCTGAATCAACTAAAGAGGGCTCTGTTTTAGTCACCATTACTTCCTCATAGTCACTTGCACCATCACCATCGGTATCAACCAAAGTAGGATCTGAATTATAAAGCACCACTTCGTCAAGGTCAGATAAGCCATCATTGTCACTATCAACTACCAGCGGGTTTGATTGATAAATCATAACTTCTTCTTTATCCGTTAAGCCATCACCGTCGGTATCACTTAGGTTTGGATCAGTACCTAAAATATTAATTTCATCCCAATCATTCAAATCATCATTGTCACTATCTATTTCTGCTGAATTATAAGCTAGCTGAGTTTGCATCTCGGTTAGTGCTTGTTCTCTTTCTGATGGGCTAGTATCGCGGTTTAGATAATAAAGGTAACTAACTCCTTCGGTGCTATTTGTTACACTTTTGTTATGTGCACCGATAACTATATAGTCCTGGGCAATAGCGACAGCATGGCCAAAATTATCTTGCTGCTGGGCATCATCAGCCTCAAAGTTAAATACTTCAGTCCAAACATCGTTTATATTTTTAAATAAGTAAGTTGAGCCACTCGAACTATTGTTACTTTCGGCGCCGCTAAGTAGGTAATCTCCTGAGATAGACACACTAGAGCCAAAGTTATCACCTTTTTGCGCATCACTTGCGAGTAGTTTTGCTTGGTTTTGCCATAACTTACCCGTTCTTTTATAAACATAGACTGCGCCACTTTTTTTATGCTTTTTAATTAATGGGTTATTTTCAGACTTTGCCCCGATAACCGCGTAGTTTTTTGAAATAGCGATACTGGTGGCAAAATTGGCGCTTTTAGTGATATCGCCACCTTTTAAACTCGCCTGAAGACTCCAAATACCATCTTCTCGTCGATAAATATATCCGGTCCCTTCATGGGCACGACCATGATCATCGTCCCCTATAATGAGGTATTCACCGGATAACATCAGTGCAGCGCCAAAATTTGCACTTTTAAAAGATGAAGTTGGCGTGATAACGATATCTTCAACCCAGCCAGAAGTCGTATTTTTAAAAATATGGACTGCACCGGCATTACTAGCTGAAAAACCAGGAGAGCCAATGGCTATATAGTTTTCCGATATGCTCAATGTGCTAGCGAATTTATCATTAGCGGATGAGTTTGGACTAATTAATTCTGCTTGTGGTATCCATGAGTCACCTTGACGTTGATAAATATAGGCAACACCATGTTTACCATTTTGTTTGTTTTCTGCGCTGATAACTAGTTGCTCGCCAGAGATGGAAACAGCATTACCAAACTGCTGTACTGTACCGCTTTCAGCATTAGGGCTAAGACAGTTTAATAGGCTCCAACTTTCACTTGAACGTTGGTAGATACATGCTTGACCTATATCACCAGCTGAGCCAGGAGCACCTATAACAGCAATGTCCCCGGAAATAGCGACGGATGAACCCAATTGTTGATATTCTTCAGGAGTTAAATCTAAAGTTATACCCTGTAGCACGGGATCTGCATTGGCAGCAAATATTGATAAAAAAATTAGTATGCTAATTATCACTATTTTCATCTTTATTACTCCTGAAAAGTATGAGTAAGTAAGTCATCGCTATTGATTGTTATCACAATTGATTTTGAAAAATCATCATTTCTAACCACAATTAAAAAGTCTAGTGCTGTGGCTGCTGCTAGCATGGTCTTATAGCTATTTGATTTATGAATTGTGCCTTGTTCTAGTAAATTTATCGGGGTGTTTGAACTGAGGTCTAAAGTTGAATAAATTGAAATTTTTTCTTGGAATTGTGTGGTTAAAAAATGCAAATCTACAGTTACCATTCTTTGGGTTTTAAAGGCAAAATTGCCTGCCGTTGTGATACTAGTAAGGGACTTTGTTGCCTCTTGCTCTATTTTCTTTTGGTTCTCTTGGTTGGTTTGCATGGTGTTTTCAGTGGCAAGGGCTGGAGTTTGTACAACCTCATTATTCCCTTCAATTTTTTCAACTTCTTCACCACCACAGGCATAAAGTAGCGGTATTAAAATGAATAGCAGCACTGCTATTGGTTTATATTGAGATAAAGTCATGTTTACTCCTCAAATAAAACTTAGCTTATTACTATGACAAAGATTTAAGTTAATAGAGTTGTTTTAATATCAGGTAACAGAGCAAAGCGCATACCACAAATTGAAAATTAATAATTTATTAGTGATAACAGAGTGTTAGTTTTCTATGGGTAACAGTTAAATATTTTGTTAGTACTAGTTGTAAAATGCATGTGGTCTATTTTCAAATATGCTTTGCATTTTACCATTTAGCTTTATACATACGAGTTAACAATGCTGGCAGATAATATTTATTTCACTCCAGATAATATTCAGTAATTCGAATTAATCACTTAGGTTTTTGATTTCGCCACCTTTTATTAATAATTATAGTCATTGCTTATATTCATTATTCACATTCTAAATAATCATCAACTGGATAAAAAATGAGCGTTATTCTATTGTCATTTAACTGGTCGAACGTCCGATCAGTTGAGTGTGAATAATAAAAATATGACGAAATAAAAATAATTATAAAAAAATGATGGGGATAATATGAATATAATTAAGATCTCAGCTGCTTTTGTAGCCCTGTATTTAGCGTTTTACTCAACTGCCACATACAGCAAAGCATATAAAATAGTGCTTATCCATGGCCTGCAACCACAACAATTAATCTACGACGGTGATGTCACCGAAAGTGGCCAAAACTACTGGAAAGGTTATTGGGACAACTTAAGTGATGCCCGTATTGACTGGCCCTCATATGAGCGAATAGAAGAGAAAATCGCCACTGATTACCTTTGGCCAAAATTAAAGTCATTTTCAGAAAGTAACTTTTGCTCACCTGGCTGTATCTTTGTAACTCACTCAACCGGTGATCTGGTTGCTCGCTATATTATCGACAACCAAGAGACTTGGTTAGAAAATGCGGGCTTAGCGCCACTTAATATTGTCGCTACTTTTGATATTGCCGGTGCTGGCGGAGGCAGTGAACTTGCCGATTTAGCAGTAAGTGTGGCTCAAGGTACCGAAACTTGGACCTTTATTATCGAGGCGGCTTTAGAGGCTTGGCTGGGTGGCGATCTGAGTGATGAAATGGGTGTGCTGCATGACTTAAAAGTTAACAATGCGAGACAACTTGCACCATTACCCGATGCTAGAATCCCGCGTTTACGTTTTGTTGGTGATTCAAGTGAATACTTAGGCGTTACTAGCCTATTTATTCAAGGCCATGATGACGGTGTTGTTGGCAGCCACTCCTCATGTGGTGGTAATCGCCAAGGTAGCTTTGGTAGTTGTAGTACGCAAATAGCTTTCAACGGTAAAATTTCAAATCAAAGCAATGCTGTTTCAGGTTTTATGCCATATCATTATCCAATGCTTATGGGAGAGGATTATAGCCATGGCTCACTACTTGAGCCAAAGCAGGAAGGTAAAGTTACCGCAGCAAGCAACCAGAAAAACCTATTGTCAGGTGAGGCTATTAAATTTGATACCTACACCCAAGCCTCTGGCTGGTGGCTTTGGAAAAGCAATTACCTTTATGTGCAAAATTCCAATGATGACAGTATGTCGACACTAATTTATGACGCGATTCCTAACTAGAAAAAAATTAATAGCTGTTAATCCTTTAACGAAATGACAAATGATTAACAGCTGATAAAAAGGAAAGTAAATGAGTTATGAAAAATCAAAAGAATTTAAAGCGGGTGCTGACCATAAGTATTATTGTTGTCAGTGTTTGGCTTTTTTGGCCATCGATGCCACAGCAACATCAAAACATAACGGTTAATGAGTCTCTTATTAAAACGCCATTGATAGCAGCAACAAAGCTGCCAGCAGAAGGCGTTAACAAGAACACCTTTGCGGTAACAGCAGAAAAAATCACTTCAAACGCTTCTGCAGCGTTAGTCGCTAAGGTATATGCCGCTGAATTAAATTTCCCCGCATACTCGCAGCCGTTGACTGATAATGACTTTGACCGTTTGCAACCAAACCATTTCAACCCACAATCTATACCCGTTGATGATGATGGCACTCAAGTAACTGCGGCACTATCAAAATATCGTTATACCTACCCGGAGCCGGTTTTTGCCACTCTTACTGGAGAGAATATTGATAATGCCGAGCTTCAGCTCATCGATGTTAGCAGCGGGAATTTGCTACTAAAAAGTAAGTTTGAGCAAGATAAAAATAATTGGTATGCACAATTAGACGGTGAACAAAACTTGCCAAGGCAACTGCAAGCGACGGTAAAAGCACGTATTAATGGTAAAAATATTACTATTGCTCTGGCACTTAAGTATGTTGATTCAATTGCCACGCTCGAGGGCTTCGATTCAGCATTCAATCAAGATGCAGACATGGTGATGCCAGCCAACTTAACCACAAGAAAGAAAGGTCTCTACCGCATTCGTGCAAACTTATTTGATGCCAACAACCAACCCATTGCGCACTTAGTCAGTAAAGAAAAGCTCAATAAAGGCAGCAGCCATATAAACTTAAAAGCTCATCAATCAGTATTGCAAGGCAAGTTGGCGCCATTTTATTTGTCGACTTTCTCAATCGAGTTAATGTCGCCAGCACCAGGTAAGCCAACCAAGTATGGCAATAGTGCTATTAAGAAATATGAAATTAAAGATTTTTCCGTATCTAGTTTAAGTGATACCCCTTATCAGCCTTCTGAGCAGGAACAGCAACGATTGTTACTATTGCAGAATATGGCTGAAGGCGGCTAGATAAAAGAGAATAGTTGAGATTAAAAAACTAAGTTTGCTAGATTGTTCAAACTTAGTTTTTATTCTAGTTAGATAGACAACTAGGGGCTGTTTATTTTTCAGGGTTAAAGTTTATTCAATTTAAAACGGACTTAATCGCGGCGCGAGCTTTGAATCATAGTTATTCTATTAGAGAAGCGAGCAACAAGGAGTAAGTTCGTTTTAAATGAACCCCAAGGGCAGCACTTGTTTGAAATTTATACGGCGTTATCGCAAGTTCATGTAGCCAGCTACACTTCACATGCTCTGCCTTGCTTAAATATCAAACATGTGGCTGTAAAAGTAATCTCGAAAGATCAACAGCCCCTAATATTGGTGTAAAGCGTAACCACCTTTCAAATGCCCAACCTGTGAAAAACCTAAACGGCTTAGTGCTTGCGCTGCCAAGTGAGAGCGACTGCCACTACGACATACAAGTACCAATGGCGCTTGTTTATAATCTTGGTGTTCTTGCACAAATTGAACTAATCGAGTTAAAGGTACATTTTCAGCAAAGTTTTCATCGTGCTGTAATGCATATTCGTGTGGTTCACGAATATCAATTAATTTAATCGCGTTCGATTGTTTCATCGCTTCGGCTAAGCTGGCACTGTCATATTCATGTACGGTTTTTTTGTCGCAAGTACTGATTAAAGCGCCACACATAATCTCACTGCCTGACTCGTCAATAATAGCTTTATCCATAGTGAATTTTTGCATTGAAAATGTATTAGCACTAATCTCATCATTGATCACTTGCTTGAGTAATAAGTTACGTGACATTTCAGCGCTCAGGTTGGTGGTAAATTCGTTATTATAATCGTGGCTAGGACAAATAAGGCTCTGGGTACCAATAAGCTTGGCTAATAACTGCAAGCTTGTAAACATATCCGGAGCACTACTGGTTGAGAAGTTTGTTCGGCCAAGGCTGTTCATCAAAATCAGGTCACCACAAAAGGCATAATGTACAGATAATGCTTCGGTTGAATCTAATACTGGCTCGCACAATAACAGGCTAATACTGTCATCGGTATGCCCAGGTGTAGCGACTTTAACTAGCCATTTATCGCCTAACGTAATGTACTGGCATTCATTGCCATTAATGTTTGTTGTTTGTGCATTAGCGGGCCAGCCAAGAGAGTCACTTTCTTGTTCAGTTAAACACGTATTCGCGATACTGTCGCGACAAGAGACATGATCAGCATGGCCATGGGTATCAATAACCGCGACTAAATCAAGGCCTCGACAAGTAAGCAATGTTTGCAAGCGTTCGGCTACTTCCGGTAATGGATCGATAACTAATGCGGTCTTAGTTTTGTTGTCGACATATAGCCAACTACAGCTGCCGCCTACTTTAAATTGCATCAGACCATCTAGCTCAGCTTTATTTGCGCTAATATTTTTGTCCATGTTATTTGTACCACTGCTATTTGTATCAATAGTCAGGCAGCTTTGCTGCAATGCTTGAGCCACAGAGATTATTCGGCTACAGGCAGTGTCAACTTGCTTTTGTGTCATTGCAGGGCCAAATGACATGCGAATGGCTGACTCACTTTGCCACGCTGGCAGCCCCATGGCATCTAAGACAAAACTGCGCGTTACTTTTGAGCTACAAGCAGAGCCTGAGCTGACACGTACATTGGCCGCGTCGAATAAATCCATAATTTCTTTCGAGCTAAAACCAGGAATAGCAAAGTTAATAGTAGTGGCGACTGAGTTTTCAAAGCTATGATTAAAAACGATTTCTGGGAATGCTTTTGTTAGTGTCGAGACCATCTGCTGGCGAAATGACTCTAGGGTTTCTACCGAGGCAAAGCTAGTTTCACTTTCACCGGTAAGCATACTAAAGATAGCGCTTAAGGCTGCTAAGCCAGGCAAGTTTTCGGTGCCTGAGCGTAAACCGCCTTCCTGGCCACCGCCAGCAATAAATGGCGTAAATGGTGCGTCTTCTCTAACATACATAAAACCAATGCCTTTAGGCGCATAAAGCTTGTGACCACTAAAAGGTGCATAGTCGATACTGGTATCAGCTAAGTTCAAGTCTGTCTTACCTAACGCTTGCACACAATCTACCATCCAAGCTGTGTTGACATTATTGGCACGTATGGTTTTGCCTAATAGATTTATGTCTTGATAGACACCCGTTTCGTTGTTCACCGCCATGGTACAAATCATCAAGGCATTAGGGACTTCTTTTGCGTTGAAATCCATATCAAGGCGGCCCATTTCATCGACAGGGATTGCTTTTACTTCGGCGTTTATTTCAAGAATTTCATTCCAGTGCTTAAGTGATTCCGGCACCGCTTTATGTTCGGTTGCACCATAGAGTAGGCAATAGTCTTTCTCTTTATTAAGTGTCTTTTTTGCATTGATTAACGCTGACAATATGGCGGTTTGAATACCTTCAGTAGCACCACTAGTAAATATAATAGTACCTTTCCCAGCACCAACAATCTGCTTAGCTTGCTGTCTGGCTTTATCCATTATCTGCTTTGCTTGCAACCCGGTAACATGACTACTACTCGGGTTACCAAAAAACGTTTCCATGGTCGTTAAGGCTGCCGCTGCGGCTTGTGGTAAAACTTGCGTAGTAGCATTGGCATCGAGATAAATTAAGCTCAGTTGTTGCTTGGCATCGGTAGGTAAATTTGTCATGAAACTCTCTTGGGTTATGCTGTTAGCTCTCACTGCTTATTTGTCGACTTAACAGTGTGTATATAGATAAATTATTTCATGTATTAGTTGGTATATTTTTGCTTACTTGCCCTAAATAGATTGATAATTTGGTATTTTATTTTGATTTATATCAATAAATAGGAAAGTTATTCCTAAAGGAATTACATTGTAGAAAAATAAGTCTAGTTAACTACTTTTTTAGGAAATTTAAATCCCAGAAGGAATTAACTCATATCGACTGTAGCAGTAACAAAGATATAAATTATTTGGCGTGTTTTTTACTTGGGTAAATGATAAAACTATTAATCTCAATTGGCATAAGATGATGCTGTCTTTATCAGCCTATAAAGTTTTTTATCAATTTTTAATACTGTGGAGAAAATATGAAAAGGTTACTTTTATCATTAATGGCTGCTGTTATCTTAGCTACTGGTTTTTCCGCAAATGCTGATAACTACAGCCAAACGATTACAGACTTTAAGTCATCACCAGCGACCAAGGAATTTTTTAACAAAGCTTATGGCTATGCGGTTTACCCAACTATTGGTAAGGGCGGGCTAGGTATTGGTGTTGCTCATGGCAAAGGTCTAGTTTACAAAAAGAATAAAAAGGTCGGTAAAACTAGCATGACGCAACTGTCTATTGGTTTTCAATTAGGTGGCCAAGTATTTAGCCAAATAATTTTTTTCCAAGATAAACGTTCATTTGATGAATTTACTTCAGGAAATTTTGAGTTTTCTGCTGGCGCTTCTGCGGTGGCGCTAACTGCAGCTGCTCAAGCACAAGTTGGCTCTTCAGGCATTAGCTCTAGCCAAGGTACAGATTCGAATTCAACTAAGCAGAATAAAGCCATATACCACAAAGGTATGGCGGTGATGACTTTAACCAAAGGTGGCTTGATGTATGAAGCCGCATTAGCGGGGCAAAAATATAGTTATAAAGTGCTGTAATGCTGTGGTTATTTTAACGGTAAAATATCACTACTGATTGCTGTTTGTTTTAATCATGTTAATTTCAAACAGTGAGGCACTAGTCTTCGTTAGGTGAATAGCTAACCGCTTTATTGGCGATGGCATAGGAAAAGCCTTTCGAGATCAAATGCCGTAACGCTTTCTGTTTTAACTTTATATCTTCAATAGGTTCTTCACCAAACTTTCTTATTTTTAGGATTAGCGCTTTATCTAAATAGTCTTCTTCGCTTGTTGTTATGGCACTAATACACTCATTGATTACTTGTGATGAAAAACCTTTTACATACAGTTTCTCTTTTATTTTGTTCGGGCCGATTTTTTTCTCTGACAAACTAGCCGTTAAGCGCTCTGCGTAACGACGATCATCAACAATGCCTCGCTCTATTAAATACGCTAGTGCCGGTTCATTGAACTGGGTATCGTCCTTAAACAATAAATTTGCCTTTTGCAGTAGCGCTTTAGCTGAGTAATCACCATATCTCTCGATCATCCACTGCATATATGATTTAACACGATCATAAGAGATCACTTGTGGCTTGGCATTTTGCTTTCTTTTATACAAGGTAAGGTTAATCCTATCGATCAGTATCAGTTAATCATTGCAATTACATCTTTTCTTGTTATAGGTCTAACATAATCGTTTAGAGCATGCGGCAATAGGATGGATCACGGCTTTGGTTATTTTACCATACTGATGTTTGACCAGAGGTTGATTAATATAGCCATTAAACCTTGGTGCTTGCCATTGGGGCAATAAGGTGGGATCTGTAGTTAAATTGGCAATTAATCCGGTAGATTTCTGCGATTTCACTTTGTTTTTATTATAGATATTATTAGCCGTATTATCGAAAGACAATGTATTGGCAAAGCTTTTTTCGCGACTCGCGGCTACAATGCAAATTCTATTTTCAGCGGCGCGAGATAACAAGTGATATTCAACCTCACACGGCTCTTGAATATCAAAAGGTACCAGTAATAAGTGGATAGTATTTAACGCGGCAACCTTGACTATTTCAGCTATGTTAGCGTCATCGGCTGTTAACATAGCAAGCTTAATATTGCCTTGCTCTAAGGGCAAATTGATAATGTTTAAATCATTACCTAATTCAGTCCACTGATATCTTTGACAAAAATGCAATTGCTCTTGTGTCGCTAATAAGCCATGTTCGCTTATTAGCACTGCCTGATGCCTGCCCTCAATAATTAAACTCGTGCACAGGTATTGGAAAGGCCTTAACACCGCGCTGACTTGCTTAATGACTTGTTGACTCAAGCTAGTAATCTCGGCTCTATGCTGTGCATCATGAGTGATTGTTTTATCGCCGATAAAAAACAATTCAGGTAATTGAATAATGTCACTGAGGTTGTTTTCAATGTAATGACAAACATCTTCAATGGCTTGAGCATTAGACTTATAGGTTGCAAATATCGCGACATTAGCGGTTACTGGCACCTTATCACTAGCATGTACATTTTTATTCTGGCTTGATTTTTTTACAGCTGTTGATAGTTGTTGATAAAGCTCAGGACGGCGCTGCTTAATAAGGTCAGTACCATCAGGGCGGCATTTATTGTTGATATTGTCTTCTGCTAAGTCTATATCAGCAAAAACATAACCTTCTTCATTGTTGGTTATCTTTGCTAACACTTTACCATTGGGAGAAATGATTTGGCTTTGACCTACACCAACAAGAGCTTCTTGTATCTGCTCTTGGTAATTTTTATCAAATGTTTCATTAGGCTTTCTATTAGGGACTAGTAAACCAATTTTATTTGCACTCGCTAAAAATACTTTATTTTCACTGGCTCGGGCAGGATCATGAAAACTACTTTGATCGAGTGCAAATGAATTCATTGAATTACACAATAATTGTGCACCACCTAAAGCTAAGGTACGTGATGCCTCAAAGGTAGAGCTATCGCTACCGCTCAATAATCCAAGTTTTCCAAAGGGTGTAGTTACCACTTCAGTAATGTGTTCTACAGTGTTTTCAGTCAGGCTTTCAGTGATATTTTCAGTAATCTTCTTAGTACGATTATCGGCGCTAATAAAAAAGTCCTTTTCAAGGCCAAGTAAAGTTTTTTTATCTTGTTGGTGAATGAGCTCACCCAGGGGTGAAAACACACACGAAGTGATACTAATATTAGATTTTATCGAACCATCTTGCTTATTGTTCGGAAAGTCTCGTGAAACATCTTTGCGTAAAGTGACATTGATGACAATGTAACAGCCATGCACTTTCGCTCGCTCTGCTATAGCTTGTAAAAAAGCTCCATCAATAGCTAAGGCTTGCTGCCATGCATGATTATGATCGGTGTAGCAAGGCAGAGCATTAGCAACTTGTGTATTAGTAAAAAGAGTATTACAAAATTCAGGAAGAATAATGAGGTCGGGCTTACATACTGCCGTCTCATTTATCATACGAATACAGCTTGCTAGGTTTTCTTGGATATTTAAGGAGGTGGCAAACTGAGAAACGGCTACTCGCATGATTTATATATTCCAGGTAAAAGGGAAGGAGATTTTAGCAAGGTGATTTTACCTTAAAAAAGGCTGATGAGGCTATATTATTGAGCCTGTCAGTCATCTTGTTGGCAATAAAGCTATGGGTGTAACCGTAGTAGTCAAAATCCACACTTTATCTGTTTTTATTAAAGTAGATAAAGTGAGGCTAACACCGGTAAATTTTAAATATCACCCCCCCGCAATTATCTCTAGATTTTCATATTAGCAATTGCCATTTTTTCTACTATATTCATAGTGATAATAATAAAAAATGATATGGCAATGGAGTGCGTAAATGCATAGTAATAAATTTTCAGTAGCTAATAATGAAACCGAAAACCATCCACTAATTAGATTATTCAGTCGTCTCAAAACCCGAACAAAAATCCTACTCGGTTTTAGCGTACCTATGTCGTTACTCGTCATTATATCTTCGGTGGTTTATTTCAGTATCGGCGAACTTATTGAAACGTCGAAGTGGGTCAAACACACGCAACAAGTGATTACAGGGGGGAAAGACCTCGAAAAACTGATGATAGATATGGAAACCGGTGAACGAGGCTTTTTGATCACAGGTAAAGATAATTTCCTGGAACCTTTTAATCAGGCCAAGCAAGTTTGGCAAGAAAAAAACAAGGAATTACAAGAGCTTGTTTCTGATAATGAGGAGCAAGTGATTAGGTTGAAATTGATTGATGAACTGCAAGAGCAATGGTTGCAACAAGCGGCAGAAGTTGAAATTAGTACGCGAAGAAATGTAAAGAGCAATGAAGTAAGTCTTGATTATATGCAAAGTACCTTACAAGCAGGGCATGGTAAAAAAATACTTGACCAACTTAGAGTTTCCCTTAAGGAACTAACTACTATTTTTGTCCAGTCAAATACCTTAATAGGTGAAAATCTTATTTTAGCCATAGGCAAAGATTTAGTCGACCAAGAAACCGGGCAAAGAGGCTTTTTAATTACCGGCCATGATGAATTCCTTCAACCCTACCATGAAGGAAAAGATAACTTTAATCGGCATATGAGTCAGTTAAGGCAGTTAATCGACAATAATTACCAGCAAGCTAATATTTTAACCAAAATCGAACTGCTGGAGAACAATGCTCAGCAATGGTTGATTAAAGCCGCTGAACCTGAAATTAAATTACGGGATGAAGTTACTGTTGGCAATAAGCAATTCGAAGATATTGAAGGAGCACTTATTCAAGCCACGGGTAAAGGTATTTTAGATAATATCAGAATTGAAACGATGAATTTAGAGAGTATATTTTTAAAAGCAAACCATCAGTTAGCCATTAATACCCTGGCACAAATATCAAAAAACTTGGTCGATCAGGAAACAGGGCAAAGAGGTTACTTAATTACCGGTAGAGCTGAATTTTTACAGCCTTATGAAAATGCTAAAAACTCATTAGTGCCGCTGTTTAACCAGCTGCGCGAGCAAGTAGAAAATAACTATAAATCAACTACGGTATTACCCCATGTAGAAAATATTCAAAATTTATCTAGTCGTTGGTTGAATGAAGCCGCCATTCCAGAAATCTCTACTCGTCGGGAAATAAACCAAACGGGGTTATCTACTTTAGAATTCTTATCTCAAACACTGGATAGAAATGATGGTAAAGCGCTAATAGCCGAGATGTTGGCGATTAGCGACGGTTTAAGATCTTTCTTTATTAATAACAAAGATCTGCAAGGGGAAAATTACACCTTGAAAATAGCGAAAGCTATGATTGATCAAGAAACGGGTGAGCGAGGTTTTTTAATTACTGGAGATGAAATTTATTTAGTGCCTTTTTATCAAGGTAAAGAGGACTTTGAAACTAGTATGTTGGACTTGATGCTTTATCTTGGTATTAGTAACAGTAACAGTAACAGTAACAGTAACAGTAACAAAAGTTACCAAGACCTTAATGTACTTAAACAAGACTTGCTTAAGCTCAGGAATATGCAAGCTAAATGGCATGAACAAGTGGCTAAACCAGAGCTCAATGCCAGACGAGAACTAGATAAAAGAACCAACAATAGCTTAAGCTTTATTCAGAAAACCTTAATGCGTTCGTCTGGAAAAAAGACCTTAGATGAAATGCGTCAGTTATTCACCGAACTAGAAAACTCTTTTGGTAGCTCAAATATAATAGCCGCAAATTATTTGTTAACCATTGCCAAAGCTATGGTTGATCAAGAAACCGGCCAGCGCGGTTTTTTGATCACCGGCGAAGAGTATTTTTTAGAGCCATACCATAAGGGAAAGTCGGTACTGAGAGAGACTTTTCCTAAGTTGAAAAATGTCATTCTAGATAACTTTGACAAAAGCGAGGTATTAACAAAACTAACGGTAATTACTGAGCTCAATGCTAGCTGGCATAGACAAGCTGCGATTCCTGAAATAGAGCTACGCAAGCAAAGTAACCGTGGTGAGATTCGTTATGAAGAAATAGTGCAAGTTTTATCCCAAGGAAAAGGCAAAGGTATTTTGGATAAACTTCGTTTCGCCTTTGAGGAACTCAAAGCTAAATTTATCCGTGCTGGCAATGATCAGGCACACTATCTAACCCTGTTATTAGAGAAAGACATGGTAGATCAAGAAACAGGGCAGCGAGGCTACTTAGTGACTGGCAGGGATGAGTTTTTACAACCCTTTGAAGATGGACAATTAGCCTTTAACAAACATTTGGCAGCGTTAATTGCTCTTATCGAATCGAGTTTTGAGCAAGTTCAGGTGCTAAATAAAATTGAAGCTTTACGATTAAAAGCAACTGAATGGGAAACTAATGCCGCAGCACCTGAAATTGCGTTACGACGGGAGTTAAACAAAACCAGTGCCAAAATGAGTGATGTTACCGCCTTAATTGAAAGGGAAACCGGTAAAAATCTTATTGATAAAATTCGTAGCGTTTTAGCTGAATTTGTCGAAACGGAACAGCAGTTAATGTTGATACGAGAATTAGAGGCTGAGCAGGCAGCTAATAATACGGTCACTATCGTCATCGCGGGTTCTATTATTGCCATAATCATTGCCTTTTTTGCCTCCTTAATTGTGTCAAATAGCATTGTTCGTAAACTTGCCTTGTTAGTTAAAGCGACAGAAAAAGTCACTCAGGGGGATTATGAACGACAAATATTTATCAACTCCACCGATGAGTTTGGCCAGTTGGCGCTGTCATTTAATAATATGACAGCTCAATTAAAAGCAAGTACCGAGGAGATGAGTGAGCAAAATCAACGGCTCAGTGCTTCAGAGGAAGAGTTAAAAGATCAAAGTGAAGAGTTAAAAGCCAGTAATGAAGAATTAGAAGAGAAACAACAAGAGCTCAGGGCCAGTAATGAAAGTTTAGCACTACAACAAGACTCATTAGAAAAACAATCTAAAAACTTACTTAGGTCAAAACTAATGCTTGAAGAAAAGGCTGAGCAACTTAGCTTAGCCAGTAAATATAAATCTGAGTTTTTAGCAAATATGTCTCATGAATTACGGACACCACTGAATAGTTTGCTGATTTTATCTAAGTCGTTATATGAAAATAAGCAAGGTAACCTCACTGACGATCAAGTAGAAGAAGCCAATATCGTTTATCAAGGCGGACAAACGCTGTTAACCCTGATTAATGACATTATGGACTTGTCGAAGGTCGAAGCAGGGATGCTCAGTATTAATATCGATTCATTTTTGCCGGGAGATGTTTGCGATAACCTAGATGCACTTTTCTCGCCAGTGGCCAAGGAAAGAAAGCTAAACTTTGAAATACATGTAGATGACGGCCTTAAACAAGATATTAAAACGGATAAACACAGGCTAGAACAAATACTTAAAAATTTTTTATCTAATGCCTTTAAGTTTACTGAGCATGGCTCAGTAAGACTTGATATTCACCTTCCGACACCAGACAAGTCTTTGTTACTACCATTTGAGACAAGTAATGAACAACAAGTTTGCTTTACGGTTAGTGATACTGGCATAGGGATTCCAGAACAAAAACAAAATGATATTTTTGAAGCTTTCCAGCAAGCTGATGGCTCTACCAGTCGTCAATATGGCGGCACTGGTTTAGGGCTTACCATTTCAAAAGAGTTAGCGGCTTTATTGGGCGGTAAAATAGAGATGGTCAGTGGTATTGGCAAGGGTAGTCGCTTCACCTTAACCTTACCTTTGAATCTTGAGGAAAAGCCAGAACAAGTATTAAATAAAGCAGTGGCTAGCTTAACGGCAGTCCCCTTCAACTTTGACAAGCAAGCGAGTCCGGATAAGCTGGTAGCTTTCACTCAACCTGAAAAGCATGAGCATGAACAAGTAAATGACTGGCTTGACGATGATAGGCATAAAATAACCGCAAAAGATAAAACTTTACTGCTCATTGAAGATGATCAAGTCTTTAGCCAAGTATTAATAGACTTAATACATAATTTAGATCTTAAAGTAATAGCGACAAATAAAGGACGCGATGGTGTGTTACTCGCGATAGAGCACTTACCTCAGGGAATTCTATTGGATTTAGGTTTACCGGATATTGATGGCTTACGTGTGTTGGAGCAACTTAAACACAGTTTACAAACTCGCCATATACCTGTGCATGTTATCTCTGCGGGCGATAACAAAATGGAATCATTGCATCTAGGGGCATTAAGTTACCAGCAAAAACCGGCCGATCCCGCGGTAATAACATCAACATTACAAGAGGTTTATGACACATCAAAAGTTGACATAAAATCAATTCTGATCGTTGAGGATGATTATGGCAGTCAACAAGCAATTAAGCATTTAATCGCCGGTCGAGATACCGAACTCAGCTTTTGTTCAACGGCAAAAGAGGCATGCGAACAACTATCGTCTCAATATTTTGACTGTATAATTTTAGACCTAGGTTTACCCGATCTCAGTGGTACGGAATTAGTAAAAACCATTAGTGAACAACCGGGGGCTAAAAATGTCCCTATTATTATTTATACTGGCCAAAGTATTACCCAGGATGAATACCGAGTATTAAATAAGTTTACTCCATCAATTGTGATCAAAGGGGCTGAATCACCTGAACGTCTACTTGATGATGTCAGTTTGTTTTTACACCATGTAGGGGAAAAATACTCTAATAAGCAACACGAAACCTTACAAATGCTGCATGATGAAAATGCCATGCTAGCGGGACGAAGAGTTTTAGTGGTTGATGACGATATGCGTAATGTCTTTGCCATTACCCGAATATTAGAGCAAACCGGCATAGAAGTAATTCAAGCCGAAAATGGTCAAGTAGCAATAGATTTGATTGTCAAAGCTGAGCAGCCGATAGAGCTAATTTTGATGGATATTATGATGCCAGTAATGGACGGTTTTGAAGCGATAGAACGTATCCGTAAAATGGATAAATACCAAGATATTCCAATAATAGCTCTGACCGCCAAGGCCATGCCTGGAGATCGCCATCATTGTATTGCTGCTGGTGCTTCTGAATATTTGACTAAACCACTAGACATGGACAAGGTGTTATCAATGTTGAGAGTCTGGCTTTATCGTAGGGTGACTCATTAGTTATGACAGATTTATTATTAGAAGAAAAAAATAAAGAGAAGTGTAATTTTTTATTGTCTATCAATGAACGAGAGCAACTGGAGGTTGATTTATTATTGCAGGCTATCTTCCAGCTTTATGGTTATGATTTTAGTCACTATGCCAAAGCCTCGTTATACCGTCGAATCAAAAATGTGCAAGTGCGAGAGCATAAAAAACATATAACAGAGCTAACCAGTGCGATTATACATGATAGGTATTTATTTGACCGTTTCTTACAAGAAATGTCGATTACTGTTACTGATATGTTTCGCGATCCGCCACTATTTAAGATATTAAAAAATTCAGTGATGAGTAAGTTGCAAACCTATCCAAGTATTAATATTTGGATTGCCGGCTGCGCAACGGGAGAGGAAGCCTACTCCATTGCCATACTTCTACATGAGGCAGGGTTATTAGAACGCAGCCGAATATATGCAACAGATTACAATAACAGTTCAATTGCCATTGCGGAAAAAGGTATCTATCCACTGCAAAATATCCGCCAATACAATGAAAATTACCTAGCCGCAGGCGGGCAAAGTTCATTTTCTAATTACTATCATCAAAAATATGACGGGGCTTTATTTGATCATTTTTTGCGAAGTAAAATCACCTTTGCTCAACATAACCTAATGAAAGATGAAAGTTTTGCTCAAATGCACTTGGTTTTATGTCGTAATGTGATGATTTATTTTGATAACTATTTGAAAAACAGAGTATTAAGTGTTATCAAGGAAAGTCTGGTACAACGTGGTTTTTTAATGCTGGGCGATAAAGAAACGCTTGAATTAAGCGATGTGTCACTTGATTTTGAGTCTATGTCACCTAGGTCGCGTATTTATCAAAAAAAATTACAGTTTGATTAACTAACCAACTAGTCCATTAATTAAGTGGTTATAAGTTCGGTTATTGTATTTTGGCAGCTAATGAGTGCATTTCATTATGAACGGTATCATTGATATTATCATTACTAGTAATGTTGGCCAACAGTAGTGCTTTAATCTGTTCTTTCGGGATGGGTTTACTGAAATAAAAGCCTTGGATTTTATTACAGTTGAGCTTTTTAACACTGGCTAGTTGGATGTCATTTTCTACGCCTTCAGCCACCACATCCATATTAAAAGCCTTAGCGATTGTCATAATGGCCTGTACTAAAGCCGATGTTTTTTTACAGAAGCCTAAGCGCTTAATAAAATCGCGATCTATTTTAATAATATCAAAAGGCAAGTTTTGTAAATAATTAAGCGATGAATAACCGGTACCAAAATCATCCAAGGCCAAACTAAAGCCCATTGATTTCAACCTTTGCATGGTCTTGATGACATAATCCGAATTATTCAAAAATGCAGACTCTGTTAATTCAAAGGTTAATTTTTTAAAGGGGAATTCAAACTGACATAAGACACTTTCGAGTCGATCTAAAAAGTCATGAGCATTAAGTTGCTTGGCTGATAAGTTCACCGCTAAAGTTAAGTGTTGAGTCTCTGCAGATTTTTGCCAAGACTGTAATACCGCACAAGATTTCATTAATACTTGATAGCCCAAATCTTGGATTAAGTGAGATTGCTCGGCAATAGGAATAAACTCCGCAGGAGAAACAGGAACTTCGCCACTAGCTAGTTTAGGCCACCTAGCTAAAGCCTCAAAGCCGACAAAGCTGTTTGTCTGTATGCAAAACTGACCTTGATAGTGAACGTCTAACTCATCTCGCTCTATGATTGTCCTTAGTCTATTTTGGATTTGAGCAATTTTTTGGGCATGCTCTGACATTGCTGGTACAAAAAGTTTATAGCAGTTTCTGCCAGCTGATTTAGCTTCATACAAAGCTATATCAGCCCACTTTATTAAGGTGGTTTTATCTGTCTTACCATGGATGCTACGGGAAAGGCCGATGCTGGTTTCAACTGAGATCTCCTTATCTTTGAGACAAAATGGTTGAGAAATTAGTGTTACTATTTTTTTAGCCAGTTGTTCGGCATCAATACTTGATTGACATTCCTCAATTAAAATAGCGAACTCATCTCCGCCTAGACGGGCAGCAATATCACTTTCTCGTAATATCGACTTCAAACGTTTAGCCACCTCTTGTAGTAGCTCATCACCAACATCGTGCCCCAAAGAATCATTAACTTGCTTAAAGCGATCTAGGTCTAATAGCAATAACACTACCGTGGTATTTAAACGTGTTGCCCTACTCAGAGCTCTTGATAAATTATCGTGAAAACTCGCCCTATTGGCCAGTTGAGTTAAGGCATCATAATTGGCTAAATGAATAAGGCGCTGTTCCATTTCGAGACGGGCACTAATATCTTGAAACAGTACTATCATTGAGCTGTTAGCTTTTTTTGTCGCTGAAGTGCAGGTCAATTCAACCGAGTATTTTTTGTTATTAGCATCCTTGATGGTACTGACAAATTGCTGGTATAGACCTGGCTCATGGGTTTTACTTTGAAGGTAGGTAAATAAGTCATCATATTCTGGCTCAGGCTCTTCGCCTTCAAACCAATCATTAAAATGACTGCCAATTATTTTGCTTGAATCGGCATTAAATAATTGGCAGGCTTTATTATTAATAAATTGAATATTGCCTTTATTATTAAACTTAATAACCCCTTGGCCGGCGGCTTCTAATATGGCTTCACGTTCACTTTTTAAATAATTTGCCTTATTTTGTAATTGATTAATTTTGACAAACTGTCTTACCTTGTTGAGTAAAATAGTACTGTCTATAGGCTTGGTTAAATAATCAATTGCGCCAACTTCGTAGGCACGTAAGATATCCTTTGCTGATGAGTCATGTGCGGTTAACATGACTATTGGCGTGTGCCTATGGGCTTTTGTTGATGAAATAAGCTCAGCGACTTCATAGCCATCCATACCGGGCATGTTGACATCAAGTAAGATCAGCGCAAATTCATTATTAAGTAATTCGGATAGCGCCTGACTGCCTGAGCAGGCTTCAACGAGTTTAGTATTTGTTAATGGCTGTAAAACCTTGCTTATGGCAAAACGGTTATGCTGAATATCATCTACGACAAGAATCTTGCTAAGTTGTAAATCCATTTATAACCTGCCGTAATCTATTTCTTTGGAGGGGGAATGCTGGGAGAAATGCTAAGTGTAGACCAAATAGAAAGTTTCACGAATAAAACTTATTAAATCTTGAACTTATAACCTTAGATTCAAATAATAATGCTGATTTACCTTAAATTAAATGAGTTAAATAAAAGCAATAAAATAATAATTATTGATCTTTTTTAATAACAATTCCTTAAAGCGAAGTTTTACGGTTTAGCGATAAAAAAGTAAAAGTAAATACCTAGCTATACTTAGCTTAGTTGTAAATAAATTACTAGCTAGGGGTCTATTATGCATGTACAAATTTTAGTAACACACACCGACTTTTGTTTACCTAACCTAAAGCGTGAACTCGAAGATGTTGGTATAAACTACTGCGTTGAATATATTGAAGATAATCCTGAATTAGTTGAGTCCCATCATATACGTCATTCACCCAATATACTGATTAATGGTAGCTTGATATTTAGATCTCAGCCGAGTGTAGGAGAGTTACGAACATTTTTTTTAGGCTAGCAGGGGGCATTTATTATGGCCTGCTTAACTCATATCGCCTTGCATGTTAAAGATGTCGCTAGCTGTGTCACTTTTTACCAAGACTATGTCGGCATGGAGTTAGTACGCGAGAGGCATGTTAATGGCAAAGACATTATTTGGTTAGCAGAGCCAGGTAAAGCTACTAAATTTATTTTTGTGATTTTGCCTGGGGGTCCAGGACATAAACAGTCATCAATGGATTTTTCTCACTTGGGCTTTGCCTTAGCGAGTAAGCAAGAAGTCGATGCTATAGCCAATAAAGCCAAAAGTGAGGGGCGATTGTTATGGCCTGTTAAAGAAGAGACCTATCCAGTTGGCTATTATTGTGGTGTGTTAGATCCTGATGGCAATAGAGTCGAGTTTAGCTACGGTCAGCCATTGGGATAGGGGTGATTTATTTTGCCAAGAACAGCGGGAAATCCCACTGGCTGTATATTTCTGTGTTGTGTTATATGTCGATTACAAGAGAGTAGATCCCTCCAGCTAACCTTTGAGGATAGTTTACTCATCGTGCATACAAAGTGTTAACTACTACAATATGTATATATCTGAGCCTGAACGCTGGTGCATTTCCCCTCGGGTTAATAGCGCATTAACAGCGGTTTGTACTTGATCAATATTATGTGCATATCTTTCATTAGCAAGCCATTGATTACATATACGCTGGACTGAAGCGGATGCTTCTGGGTGCACTGATAGATAATTGATAATGCCTGTTTGGATTTCACTGTGAATGTCTTTCATTTTCATAATGATTGCCCTTAATGTGTAGCGTTTCATATACAAGCTTAGTGTATTAATGTTGTTTTTTCCTGCTTGAGTTCGCTAAAAATATGCAATACCGTTAGTGTTTTTGTCACTTAAGCGACTATTATTAAATGGGGGCTATATGAAATATGACCGAAATAAAATAGCAATTGGACATTACTTGTCTAAGACCAATATCCATTTACGTGATGACAATGTGAAAATAGCTTTTGGTGATGAGTTTGATATAACGGATGTATTAAAAAACAATCAAGTTGAAATTTTATTCCACCAAAAAAACTACACTTTTGATAGGGATATTTTAGAGGGCGCAATTATCGCTTTAAGCCACTAAGTGCTTTAAGCCACAGTTACATTAGGTCACTAGCGAGTTGATAAATTTTGAAGGTAGTTACCTCCATGGCTAGCTATGGCTAAATTTTATTTATGCTATAGCTGTATTTTTTTAGCACTTTATTTAGCTAATGCTCTGTCATAACTAGTGAGTATTTCTTTACGGGCTTGTTCAATGCCTTGCCAGCCTTCTATTTTTACCCACTTATTTTCTTCAAGTTCTTTATAGCGTTCGAAAAATAAGGTGATTTGTGCCGTTAATAGTTTAGGTAAGTCGTCGACATCAACGATATTTTCATATTCCCTACTTAAGCTCTTATGGGGTACGGCTAGTATTTTTGCATCTTGACCCGATTCATCCGTCATTTTTAATACAGCGACTGGCCGACAGCGAATCACACAACCTGGCTGTAAAGGGAAGGGCGTTGGTACCAAAACATCAAGAGGATCGCCATCGAGGGAAAGGGTATGATTTATATAGCCATAATTACAGGGATTATACATAGGTGCTGACATAAATCGGTCGACAAACAATACCCCAGTATCCTTGTCGACTTCATATTTTATCGGTAGGGCATTCGCGGATATTTCAATAATGACATTAATATCATTAGGCAAATGTCTACCTGCGGGCACAGTATTTAAACTCATATGAATCTCCTCTTATTCACCTAAACAAACTTAATCATTAAAAGAATAGCCTACATTTGGTCGCTGTATATAGCAGTCTCATTTAGCTTAGCAAGTCACTACTCAAATAAAAAACAGTTATTATTGAAATTTATTTACGCTATCCACTATCTTTATTTTCTGACTACGACATTTAATTACATTTTAAGGATATCACTATGAAGAATCAAAAAATTGCCAGCGCAGCAATCTCTAGTATTTTAGCTTTGGGTGTTTTAACGGCCACATCGGCGAATGCGGTTCCGAATCAACCTACCTCTTGGGAGAAATGTGCGGGAATCGCTAAAGCCGGTAAAAATGATTGTGGTGCATTAAATGGTAGCCACAATTGTGCTGGGCAAGCGACTAAGAATAATGATGTCAGTGAGTGGGTCTATGTACCTAAAGGTACCTGTGAAAAAATTACTGGTGGTGTTGTTAAAGCGGTAAAACCAGCGAAGAAATAGTTTGTTGGCATATAGGCAAGCGTCTAGAGGGAAATAATGGGCGCTTGGCAAAGCTATAGATAAAAAAGGGCGCATAGCTAATGCAAAGTCTTCAAGGGGTAGGTGTTGGGCTTAAACACCAGCATTTTCAAGAATTCATTGATAATAAACCTGATGTGTCTTGGTTAGAGGTTCACACCGAAAATTTTTTTAGCCAAGATAGTACTGCGTCGAAATACCTAGCTAAAATTAGTCAAGACTATGCCATATCAGCACATTGTGTTGGTATGTCTTTAGGCTCTTCGGCCACTAACTGCAAGGTGCGAGAGCAGCATCTACAGAAGATTAAAAATACTATTGCTTGGTTACAGCCAAGCTTGGTCTCTGATCACCTTTCTTGGAGTGCATCAGCTGATGGACATTACCTACCTGATTTACTGCCGATCCCTTTTACTGAAGAAGCGCTTACTGTTGTCGTGCAAAATATTAACCACGCGCAAGATGTTTTACAAAGACAGATATTAATAGAGAACCCTGCCAGTTATTTAACTTACCTAGACTCGCCAATAGCAGAGTGGCAGTTTTTATCTTCATTGGTAGAAGAAACCGGTTGTGGGCTATTACTTGATGTGAATAACATTTATGTCAGTGGTCACAACCATGGTTTTGACTCTCTAGAGTATTTACAAAATATTCCACTTTCAGCGGTAAAAGAAATACATCTAGCAGGCTTTAGTATCGATAATATTGAAGGTAAAGAGATCTATATCGATAGTCATGGCCATAAAGTTTATGACGGCGTTTGGCAGCTATATGAACAAGCTATTAAGCGCTTTGGTGCCTTGCCAACCTTGATTGAATGGGACACTAATGTACCCGAACTTTCGGTGTTATTAGCAGAGAAAGCTAAGGCCGAGGTTATTATTACTAGAGTAGAAAGTGCTAGCAATGTACCGGTGTGTTATGACTAAATTAGTGGAGCTGCAAGCTAACTTTATCAAGGATTGCCTATCGGGCCCGATAAACACTGATAATATTTCGCTGGCAAAAGATATTGATACCAGCTCCATTTCCGCTCAAGGTTTAATAGCCATCTATCAAAATAGTGCCATCGCCAACATTACTAGTTCGTTAAGTCTCAGCTATCCAGTGGTTGAAAAGTTAGTGGGTAAAGACTTCTTTGCGCAAGTAAGTCGACAATATATTTTTAACCATTGGCCAACAACCGGAAACATGGATGATTATGGCGAAAACTTTCCACAATTTTTAGCTGAATTGCAGCAAGCTAAACACTTAGCTTATTTAAAAGATGTTGCTGAGCTTGAGTGGTTATTTCATCAAAGCTCATTAGCAAAAGATAGTAGTGATTTTGATTGGGCTAAGCTGGCAAAAGTTGCCCCAACAGACGCCTTGCAATTGAAGTTCTTACTTGCCCCTGCGGTAGCTTTAATAGAATCGACACATCCTATTGATAAAATTTGGCAGATGAACCAGGACAATGGGTCGCAAGACCTTGAGTTAGGCCTTGAGTTAGACATAGATGGCGATAGTAATGTTTTTATCCTGCTTTTTAGGCAGGGTCTAAAAACTGACATGATGACCATAACGGCGAGTGAATTTGCCTTACTGCAATCATTTAGCAATGATCAGCTATTTGCGAGGGCAATTGAAAACGCCACTGCGGTAGATACAAGTATATCCATAGATAATGCCCTGAAAAAGTATATTCAATTAGGTGTGCTTTGCGGTTTTTCTATATAGAGATTTTTCTATAGATAAAATATTATATAAAAACAGCACTAAATTAAGCTTAGGTAGCGCTGTTTTTTCTTGATGCTTTAAGCGTCTAACTTTAGCTACAGTTCAGCATGTGGACCAAACACTTCATAATGAATATTTGCTGCGATCACGCCTAGGTTGAGTAACTGCTGTTTAGCAAATTGCATAAAAGCAATCGGGCCACAAAGGTAAAAGTTACCCTGCTCAATAGGTAAATCTACTTTAGTTAAATCCATCATGCCGTGGTGAATATGGCTTTGCTCAACCTCTTCAGTACGATACCAAATGTTTTGCTGCCAATTGTTTTCCTCAATAAGCTTGGTAGTTCTTGCTGAAAATGAATGCTGTTCACTATTTTCACAGGCATGTAAGTAATGCACTGAATTGTTATAACCTTGATGGGCTAGTGTCTCTAACATGGCATGCATTGGCGTTATACCTACCCCTGCTGATAACAATACTACCGGCCCTTGGCGATCAGTAAAGAAAAAGTCTCCTGCTGGTGAATACAAATCAATCTCATCACCAACTTGTAGCTCATCATGTAAATAATTAGACACTATACCTTTAGGAGCCAATTTTTTAGCAGTAACACCAGCAACTTCTGCTATTTCACGTTTAACTGAAATTCGATAAGTTTCATTATTCGCTTTATCAGATAAAGAGTATTGTCTTATTTCTTTAAACTCCCTATTTGGGTCGCACACTTCAATACCTAGATACTGGCCAGGCAGATATGCTATTACCGGTTTGTCATCAACAGGCATAAAAATAAAGCTGGTAACCAGTTTTGACTCAACTATTTTATCGACCACAATAAATGCTCTAGCATCACGCCAACCGCCCAATGTTTCTGCGCGTGTTTGGTATAGCTCGGCTTCTCTATCAATAAATATTTGTGCTAAAAATTGATAGGCTGCTGTCCACGCTTCTTCAACATCGGCGGTGAATGCATCACTGGCTAATTCGCGCAACGTTTCAATAAGGTGGTGACCAACTACAGCATAGTGCGGCGCTTTAATATTAAAGCTGGTATGTTTTTGTGCGATACGTTCTATCGCAGTAGTTAGCACCGCTAGATTTTCAATATTTTTAGCATAGGCAGCTATAGCTTCAAACAAAGCAACTTGCTGTCTACCGGAGTGCTGATTGGCCATATTGAAAATGTCTTTCAGCTCAGGGTTATGGGTGAACAGTCGTTGATAAAAATGATCTGTTAATGCGGGACCAGCGTTCTCTAAAAGGGGAATGGTACTTTTTATGATATCGATGTGCTTATCAGTTAACATGATTACTCCTAAGGTAAACTGAAATGATGAATATGCCCAAGGTAAAATCACCTTAGGATCTTTTGAATTAATATTTATTGATTTAAGTTTGTCTTGGCTTATTTAATGACGAAAAGATTTAACTATTTTTTTAGTCGTTAAAATAGGCAGGTAAACTTTCAAGAAAAGCATTCCTGCGATTAGCCAGGCGATGGCACTAACATTCCAACTAACAAGTGGTTGCTGAACTAAGCTTGGTAAAATTGCTCGTGTCAGCGCAGAAAAAACAATAAGAAAGAATATCCATGACACCAGTTTACTTGGTGTTAAGGCTCTGCCAGTGTGACCAAGAGATACTCGACACATCATGGCAAAGATCATTAAGCCCATTGCCGCGATGGTGATCAAATGCAGTGCATCGCCAAAAGCTATTGAGAACTGAAAATAGGCATTAGTATCAGTGGGTAAATAACTCATGCCAAGTAATATAAGTCCTAAGCCAAGGGAGAAATAAGCAAGGTGCAAAGACCACAATAAAGCGATATTTCTGGTGGCAAAGCTACGCCAGTAACACTGTCTAATAAGGTGCAGCAGGCCAGCAGTTATCATCAACCCCGCGGGGCTAAAAGGTAAGTCAATAAAAGCAGAACTAAAAAACACCAGCACACCGGCAATTGACGTTATGGTTAGTAATGGTGTCAGCCAACTAGGTACTTTTATTGGCTCTAATTTAGCGCCGGAGACAGTAAAAAATGGAATTACTCGGCCACCTAAAATGCCCATCAATAGACAGAACATTAATACACAGGTGCGAGCAATATGACGGGTCAACTCATAGTGGCCGTTAAAATCGAGCAGGAGTAGGGCAATGTTAAGCAGCATTAAAACTGATAATAATGGAATAAAAAGGTAATTTCGGCGGTTGCTACTTTTTAGCACTAAGCGAGTAAAAATGATTATCGAGCCAAGCCACCAAAAGCTTTGTAAGACAATTGCCATGATGATGGTGCTAGGCAGGTTAATAAATAACTCCACTCTAATTAGTAGCCAAAGTGCAATAAAACCGAGTACCGGCCAGCCTTTTATGCTTGGCTGACCTGTCCAAGTTTGCGCGGCAGTGAGAATAAAACCAACGGCTACCGTGGCGCCAAAGCCGAAAATCATTTCATGAATATGCCAAGTTAACGGTGAAATACCATTACCGCTAAAAGTGAAATAACCATTTAAATACGCTGCCCAAATGCCTAGCGCGAATAGTGAGCTAACAACCGCCAGCAAAAAGTAGCTTCTAAAGGGTAAGTCTAATACTGGATGTTGGTCTATATAATTGAGCACAATAAGGTTTGGATTATCACCGTTTTGTTGGACATAGCCTTGTTGGCCACTTGCTTGAGCGGTATGGCTTAATTGTGTAATTTCTGGGTCTTGAATTTGTAGCATGTTAAAAGTTCCTTTTGCCAAAGCCATGTAAAGCAACACAGCGCAATACATAACCAATTTTAAGTAAACCAGCAAAAACTATGGTGGCAATATGGGCCGATATTTGCGCTGAAATGGCAAAATACTCGTCATAACCGAAGGTGATAAATATGCAGCTAGTCACCACTAAAAAAGAGGTCAGCATTAGGTAGTTGCCAATCACTAAGCATTTTTGCAAGCTTAATGCATTTTCTATATTGGGTAGTTGACGAGCGATGATAAATTGCGAATACATGCTGGATCCTGTCTGCTTTTATTTGCTTACTTACTCTGTATATAGCAAAGTAAGTGCCAACTATTTTTATTGAGTTAATTCAATGTGTTATGTTTTTATTGTGTTTCTGTGTAGTCTAAATGACTCTGTATTTATGTGGTCAATATGACTCTTTCGTGTTATTTTGTCTTATGCTAAGAGTTATTTGATGAGATGTTATTTGCTTAAGCGCAGTATCAGCACGACTCTGTCAAGAAAGTTATTTTAGGAAACTATTTCATGAACGTTATTTTAGGAAAAGTATGAAACAAATATCATCATCGGCAGTTATTGAACTAGCGCTTGATCTAGCTACTAGCTTAAATAGCAAAGATAGGTTTGATCGCTTATTAGATACGGTTAGGAAAACCATTGCTTGCGATGCGGTGGCATTACTCTCCTATCATGGCGATATACTTAAACCCATCGCCTTGCAGGGCTTAAGTAGAGATACTTTAGGACGACGTTTTTATATTGAAGAGCACCCTAGGTTTGCTGAGCTTTGTCAGTCAACGTCGCCCATTCGATTTGCCGCGGACTCGCCATTACCCGATCCCTATGATGGTTTGTTAATCGATAGAGCGGGTGATTTACCTGTGCATTCATGCATGGGTTTACCACTGTATTATGATGATAAGCTTTTAGGATTATTAACCATAGATAGCCTTACGCCACACGACTTTGAAGATATTGAAGTACGTACCCTAGAGGTCATATCAGCCATGGCCGCAGCAACCCTGAATACAGCGTTGTTGTTAGAACAACTTGAAAGTAGGGCTGATCACTCTCAGCTGGTGGTCGCGGAGTTAACAGAAGAAGCATGGAAGCGTGATGGTGGAGAACTTATCGGTGATAGCCCAATCATGTCACAACTTAAACAAGAGTTAGATATAGTTGCATCATCTGATTTTAATATCTTAATCTATGGTGAAACGGGTGTTGGTAAAGAGTTGGTTGCCCGTACCTTACATCAAAAGTCCTTACGCCAACATGGCCCTATGGTTTATGTAAATTGCGCGGCCTTACCCGAAAATCTAATTGAGAGTGAATTATTTGGTCATGTAAAAGGTGCTTTTACTGGCGCGGATAAAAACCGTGCCGGTAAGTTTGCTCTCGCCGATGGCGGCACCTTGTTTTTAGATGAAATAGGGGAGTTACCTTTAGCTGCGCAAAGTAAGATATTAAGAGCGATACAAAGCAATGAAATTCAACCTGTCGGTCAAGATAATGTTGAAGAAGTGAATGTTCGTATTGTTGCTGCGACCAACAGAAACTTAAAAGAAGAAGTGGGCGAAGGGCGTTTTCGTGCCGACTTGTACCATAGATTAAGTGTCTACCCCATTAGAGTGCCAAGGCTTTATGAAAGGGTTGGCGATGTGCAATTGTTAGCGGGATATTTTGTTGAACAAACTAGACGTAAGCTTGGTATTGCTCAGTTAAAAATTACTGAACAAGCGATTGTCCACTTAACACAATATGATTGGCCAGGTAACGTGCGCGAATTAGAGCACGTGGTCAGCC
>JALJPA010000360.1 GCA_022969215.1 Colwellia sp.
AGTTATTGAATAGCAATAGACCATAAAAGCATAACACTATGAGTACAAATAGTTACACGTTATTAAAAACTGTAGTAAATAAGGTGTCCTGACTGACTTATTCTGCTAAATTAATATCGAGAGAATAGATAAAATCAATGTGTTTCAACTAGCTCTATACAAACGAGCCAAGTATGCCTCGGCATAATTACCGATAAGACACATTGGAAATAAAGCCAAAATCAGGAGAATTATAATGGCGTTTGAAGTTAAATTTGAATTAACCGATTCAGACTTAGAGCATTTTCGCGATGTTATGCACAAGGCGCAAGCGGGTGCAAAACAACTTAGCGAGCAAGAAATCTTAGCAAATGCTAAAGACCTCAGTAAAAGCATCAAAGCTAATGTCCCTGAATTTGTCCGTGAGCGAATCCAAAAATTAGAAACATTTGTTGCCATGATTGAAGATGGTGAATGGCAAATGCCTATTGAGGAACGCACTGAAGTATTAAGCGCTTTAGCGTATTTTAGTGACCCTGAAGATTTAGTCCCTGATCATATTCCGGTATTAGGCTTTTTAGATGATGCCATTATGATAGAGCTAGTGGCTGAAGAATTTAAAGATGATATTGAAGCCTTTGAAGAGTTTTGTGCTTACCGTGAACGTGAAGAAGGCCGACATGGTGAAGAAGCTATTACTCGCGAAGAATGGTTAGATTCAAAGCGTCACGAACTTCATAGTCGCATGAGAAGCCGTCGTTCATCAAGACGCAGTGGCCGTTCATCATTTCGTTCGGTCTTTTAATAAAAAAACGCTTTAAAGTTTTTATTATTAAGGTCTTAGACTGTTAAAAATAAGCTGACGAGACACTTTCTTCGTCAGCTTATTATAAATCCCCCCGTCAAAGCGATAATAAAAATCCCTAAATATCTTTAGGCCGACCGGCATCTCCTTGGCTATAGTCACAGACCCCACTGGCAAAAATAGCCCGCAAATCATTAAGCTGCTCTGATAAGTCTATCTCGCCATACATACCTTGTTTAACCGCCTGCTCAAATGGAATTTTATGACATTTGAAAACACTGCCCTGCCAAGGACCTTCGGCTTGAATACGACTATTAGAAAAAATAGCATAATGCTCTGCACACGCCCCTCGTTTTAAAGATTTTTTGTCCAAGTCAGGTTCATTCCAATTGCCATGCCAAACCCCCTCTCCTTGAGCGAGTATCTCCCCTTGGTCATCAAAACAAGTATCTTGTAATTGTATAGGCTTACTTTGTGCGGCATTCAACTCCGGAAATCGTTTACTTTTTAGCAGCCATAAATCCATTAAGTCAAACGCTTGATAGGTAGGATCAAAATCACGCTTGGCCACCCAAATGACTTGGTTATCAAAATGACCATTAGCTTGTTGTAAACGAATGCGAGTACTAAAAGATGCCGACATATGGTGCATATCAAGCTTTTCCTCTAAGTAATGACGAACATCAATAATAGGCAGATCAAGCTTACCAATAAAAACCTGTCCGCCTCGATAAGCCGCTGCAATCGCTTTTAGTGAAGCACTACGCCTAGGCGCACTTTGCTCATCAATCACTTCAGTAATATTATCGCTGCCCCATAAAGACACCCAAAAAGGCATTTTTCGACCAAATGGTATGATAATATTTTCAGCTTTCATTTGGTGCTGCTCTTTCCAACTACCAATATTTTTATTGAGATGAACAAACTCAGCCAAGGTTATCTGCTTTTGTTTTAAAGCATGCAAGCCATATTGCACACCTTCATTATCCCAAGTACTTTCCACTAGCCCATGTTGATCTCGACTGAATAGCCAAGCCATGTCTTCCCAATAATTCCAATTGGTTTGCTCAACCACTTCATCGCTATAAAAATGTCGCAAGAAACCCTGCCTAGGGTTGTGAATAAAGGTAGATAAGCCAAAGTAACCATTAATACATTCACTATTACCTTTAGGGAAACTCGGCACCATACCCGCCATTAATTGCGCTACCGGCTGTAAAAAGGCTATTTTTTGTGGGAAGTCTTGTAAGCTATTCATGCCTTCAAGTAATTGCCGCTGATCCCACTGCTGCCAGCGGCTATTATCCTTGGCTCGAAAGGTAAAGTAGTTGTTAAACAAATCACAATCTAAGGTATATATGGTTTGGCTGACCATATCAGGATATGAATATTGCGGAATTAGGCCATCGAGAATACCACGACTATTTTGCCCAATCAGGTATTGCGCTAAACCACCACCTGAACCGCCAATACCGACAGTGTATAAAGGTTCGCCAAATAAGCTGATAAAATGAAGTTTTACCCTACGGGCAGTATCTTCTGCCAACAGCATATTATAGGTATAACTAGTGCGATTACCGCTTGAGCTGATAAGCGCATAGCCTTTTTGTACTTCGGTTAAACGACGGGTAATGGTTCTGGTCGCTTTTTGCCGACCTTGTCGAAAGCCTATGCCCGAGCCGCCATTAAACTGATAGATTAATTTTTTATTCCACAAAGAACTCATGGTACGTGTGCCAAGCTCTTCAGGCGTTATTGCCATGGCAATGGTGTAGATAAAACGATTAATACTGCCTTGTTCCGCACGAAACAATTGCAAAGGCTGCTTGGCATCTCTTAAAGTGCCTAATTGAGTAAACTGCTCCACGGCAAGTTTTACTAAATTTTCATCAAGGTTTAGATAATAAAACTGTAAATGACTCGGTACTAAGCAATCTTTTGAATAGCCGATAATTTTACTGCGCAGTGCTAAATCCTCATAGACAGGCACACCAAAACCTTCTTGGTTATCAACCAAGGGCTGACCTATATGTGAATCTATGGTCATACAATAAAAAGGGTATTGTTTTGGCCCTGAATACAAAGAATTACTGGGCCCGACGTCACCTAACTTGATAGGAAAATGAAAGGCTTCCTTGGGTCGACTAACTTGACTAATATGTGGGGAAATTGGCAGTAAATAATTTTCTTCTGCCGTGGCTAGTCGTTTAGGTTGTTCCGCCGGATATAGCCAGACTAGCAACACCAATAGCGCAAGAGTCGAGACAATAAGTTTTTTCTTATGCATAACACCACCACCGAAAAAAATTACCAACACTTAATTTAAATATAGTGGAGATAATCTAGCTCGGTAGAAGATATTACGCTGAAAACCTAACTTGTTATTTCAATTTAGCAACAAAGGTTTTTCTAAACTTGGCTAATTTAGGTGATACCACGGCTTGGCAATACTGATTTTCAGGGTTATTTTTAAAATAT
>JALJPA010000361.1 GCA_022969215.1 Colwellia sp.
TTCCTGTACCATCAAAATCATCTCGTTCAACTTTTAAAAGGAAGTTCATGGTATCGCTCGGCTCCCATAATAAACTCAAACGCACGGCGCTTTCGTCACGAATGGTCTCATCTCGGTCTTTATAGGTATTTTCAATATAGCCATCTTCTGAATAGTCTCGAATGGCAAGCCTAGCTGACAAGGTTTCAGTTAAGGCTCCTGATATCATGCCGGTGACTTCTGTAGCACCAATGGTAGGTTGATACTGCAAGCCAAGATGAATTTCGGTGTCTTGTGTTGGTTTAGCTGAGGATAAATTAAGGGCACCAGCAACAGAGTTTTTACCAAACATGATTGATTGCGGGCCTTTTAACACTTCAATTCTTTCTAAATCTAGAAAGGGCATGCGCAGTAGTTGTTGTCGGCCATAATGAATACCATCAATATACTGACCGACAGATTGTTCAAAACCTTGGTTATTACCTGTGCCTATACCACGGATAAACATTTGAGTACTGATACCTGTTTCTGTCATATGTAAATTAGGTACGGAATATTGCAAGTCATCAATTTTTTCAATGCTTTTTTCTTTTATATCATCGGCACTGAGTACGTTCATTGATATTGGTGTATCTTGTGCATTTTCCGATCTTTTTTGTGCGGTTACTTCAATAACTTCTAATACAACTTGCTCTTGCGCGCTTGCAGCGTTAATTGCTAAAGCACATGCACTCAGGGTGAATATGCTTTTTAATGCCATGTTTTTCATGTTATCTCACTCTTTTATTATAATTATTATTTACAAATTCCATTAGGGTCTGTTGAGCTTTTGAGATTACTTTTACAGCAGTTCGTTTGATGTGTAGGTAAGGCAGAGCGCATGAAGTGGTGTGGCTACATGAATGTGCGATAACGCAGTCTACATTTCAAACAAACGCTGCCCTTCGGGTTCATTTAAAGCGCCTTTACTCATTGTTGCTCATTTTTTACATAGAATAACTATGCTACAAAACTCGCGTCGCGATTAAAGACGCTTTAAACAGAATAAATTTCAACCCTAAAAACTCAGCAGACCCTGATAATATAAAGAGGAGTTATAGTGAAAATAAGGTTAAATTCGGTCAATTTGGGGTGTAAAACGGTCTATTTGATGGTTAACTGGTGACAACTAGCAACAAGTTGAATAACGATATGTTTTTAAAAGACAGTTTACCTGCTAACTTTTCTGGTCAAGTATTTGCACATAAACTTAACTTTATTTCGACCACCTTATCTAAGGACGGTATTGATGTATCAAGTTTGTATAAAGGCACAGACATTGAACCGCATGGCTTAAAAGACCGTGAATACAAAATCCATAAAGAACAAATCATCACCTTTTATCGCAATGTTTTAGCACTGAAAATCCCCAGTATTAGTTTATTATTGGGAGCCTCGATAAAGCCTCAGGATTACGGGTTATATGGTTGCACGTTATTATGCTGTAAGGGCCTACGTTCAACGTTAGAGTTTGCTATTCGTTATCATAATTTGGTCACTAAAACCGTCGATATGTCGCTGCACGTTGATGACAAGTCAGGGCAATCGTGTTTTCGGTTTGAAGATCTTTTGTTTGCCAGTGATCTAGAAGAATTTAATATCGAGCTACAGTGTGTCATTGTTTTGTCTTTGGTGAGAGATTGTTTAAATAACGACAACTTTTCGTTTGATGCTTTAAGGTTTAGTTTTGACAAACCTAAACATCATCAAAACTATGAAGACTTTTTTCGCTGTCCAATAAGTTACGGTAATCGCCATAGTGAATTTGTCTTTAATAATGACAAATGGTCATTGAATACACCAAGTAGTAATCCTTTTGCTATGCCGCTATTACTTAGCCAATGTGATCTGGTATTAAAATCAGTGGCGTTAAAAAATGAATTCTTAATCACTATAAATCAATGGATAGCCGAGAATATGCACAAGGAACTGTGTGCTAAAAACCTAGCGAGTGACTTATATCTAACACCAAGAACGCTGCGCAGAAAATTATCAGAGCAGGGCACCAGTTTTACCGGAATAGTGAAAGAATTACGTTGTAGTGCCGCTAAAAAATTAATCACCGAGACACAATTAACCATTGAAGATATTGGCTGTGCTATTGGTTTTAATGATGTCTCAAATTTCAGAGCTGCCTTTAAGAAATGGACCGGGAGAACGCCATCAAACCTCAGGCAAGTTGGGACAAGCTAAGGTCGAATTAGCCACAAGTTAGTTAAGCTATTTTTCCTGAGGGGGTTACTAAAGCGATTTAGCAATATTTAACTCACTCTTACCTATAATATCTTTCAGTGTTAAAGCACGGTGTTACCTATACACTACTAGACAGCCACTATACTAAGGTTATGTTTAACAGAAGGAATCTACCCTATGAGAAAAATATTATTATCTGTGTTGTGTATTGTGATGACTGCTTGCTCGTTCACCAATCATGAAAAGCTTGAGCCATTACATATTGGATTTATCGGAGACTATTCAAAGTTTGAAAGAATCGAAACTAAAGATGGCCTAAAGTCTTTTCGTTACGCCAGTGACCAAGTGAAATCTGGCTTTTACAATAAAATTATTATAGACCCTGTTGAGTTTTACCCCGCTGAAGTTCCTTCTGAGCAGTTATCTACGGAATTATTTGCTAAGACAAAAGCCTATATCAACAAAAATCTTGTTGAAGTTGCTGCTTTATCTTTAGAAGTTGTTGAAAAACCACAAGCGGGGGCATTGAGATTGACACCTCGAATATCCGCTATCAATATCAGTCCTGGTGACATTAAGGTGAGAGAGCTTATTCCTGTTGGCTCTTTAATTGCCCTAGGTAAAGCGGCAGCCGGATATAGATATGAGAATGTTGATATTTATATGGAATTTAAAGCAACCGACAGCATGGACGGCGATTTTATTGGTGGTAGCGTTAAACAAGGTAAAGCAGGTGAAATATCAGGCTTTAATGAAGTAGTGACGTTTGAGCACATTAAGCCTTTGTTAGACATTTGGATTAAAGACGCTAAGCGTGTTTTTAAGCAACTGAAGCAATTTAATGAAAACAAACAGCAGTAGTGTATACGACATGTTAGCAATGGTAGCTGTGGGGATGAAGTCATTAAGTGGAACAACAACGGTTTTATTCCCTTCAACATCAAATCTCCCCCCAATATTTAAAATTATAATTGCTGCCTAAGGGGACCAATCAATGGCAGTGAAGTAAAAGTACAGGCGATTCGTTTGATATATTA
>JALJPA010000362.1 GCA_022969215.1 Colwellia sp.
ATATAAAAATACTAAAGCATTAAGCGCTATACCTTGCGTGTTAGGTGCAACATCAAGCTTGTTTGTTAAATAGGAGAGAAATTGCTCAACTTCTCTATCATGGCAGCTCATAGGATGGCGCTGACCATTAAAGTTTATGTAAGCTTTGATCCAATAAACATAGCTTTGGATCGTTCTTTTAGCATAACGCTTTAAACGCATTTTCTCGGATATATAATTTAGAAATGGAGAAGCCATAGTAACCTCAACAAGAACTGTATATACATACAGCTTAGCGTATTTTCTCCTTTCTACAAGAAAGCAGGAATAATTCCGCCTTTCACACATCAACCACTTTCTCATTGATTTTTAAGTCATTGATTCAAATTGAACAATAACGTAACCTCTTGGTATTATAAAATTAGGGACGATTAATCTCATCTTGTAGAAAGAAGGGATTTTGCCTCTTAATAAACTGTTAGGTGAAAAGGAAAGTAATCCTCTATGGATAATCCATCAACTTTATTAGTCGTTCAAGACCTTCATATTTCAAAAAAGTTCTACGTTGATGTCCTTGGTCTA
This sequence comes from Colwellia sp., assembly GCA_022969215.1. Classification (GTDB taxonomy): domain Bacteria; phylum Pseudomonadota; class Gammaproteobacteria; order Enterobacterales; family Alteromonadaceae; genus Colwellia. The sequence goes on from JALJPA010000362.1 coordinate 562, forward strand.
ATTCTTGTCGAAGAATATGAAGACAGTTTAAAGCTTAAAAGTGGCTCACATAATGTGTTCATGTTTGGAGGATCAATGGAGGCAACAAACTATGAACACGGGTATAATTCAAATTCATCATTGGTGCTTACGGTTAGTAATTTGGATAACAAAATTAAAGAGTTAAAATCAAAGGGGGTTGTATTTGTTCACGAGTCCCCTAATGAAAATAGATGGGGCCGCTATGCAGCTTTTAAAGACCCATCAGGGATCGTAAATGAACTAATGGAATTTTTCACCTAACAAGAAAATTAATCAGGACAAATAACAGTTGGTTTTTGCTCCTGCGTCGCCCATTTTAACTAACTATCATTTGGGCGTTATGTACCATTCGATTTAAGTGAGTGTTTCTAAATGAGTTCATCGATAATGATTTGGAGTGTATTGTTTGGTGGCATAGGTATTGGGTTTTTCCTGTATGGGAAAAAGCAGGGAGCAATTGTTCCATTATGCACTGGCTTGGCACTTTTTGTTTTTCCATACTTTATGACTAGCGTAGCTATGTTGCTTGTGCTTGGTGTTATTTTGGTAGCTATACCATATTTCATAAAATTGTAGGTGTGCCTTGGAACATAACAAGAAAATAAACAAGGACACGTAACAGTTGGCTGCGTTCCACTTCGTTTCACATTTTAGCCAACCATTACTTAGCCTGTTATTTGGGCGTTAGCTGTATGGAAACGGTATGTTGATAATCGGCACTATTTTACTTTTAATTATTGGTCTTATTCATTCCTATTTAGGTGAAAAACACTTATTAATTCGTTTATTTCGACGAAAGGATTTACCTAAATTACTAGGGAGCGATTGGTTCACTAAACGTGTTTTAAGGTTTGCTTGGCATTTAACTACTCTAGCTTGGTGGGGATTCGCTGCTATTTTGTATGTGTTATCAACTCCAAGCGTAAATGTTCAAAATGAAATTCTTATAATAATTGCAGTTGTCTTTGCTTTAAGTGGTATTGTTTCATTGCTCTTTACTCGTGGTAAACATTTATCATGGTTGTTCTTTTTTATAATCGCAGCAACGAGTTACTACGGAGTGACAAACAGCTAACAATGCGTTAAAACGGACAAAATACAGTTGGCTTTTTGTTCGTGCCTCACTTATTTTAGCCAACAATAATTTTCCGCTTATTGCGGCGTTAGCTCTTCATGGAGGGAATATGAATCGGAGGCAGTTTTTTAAAAGTTCTCTAGTTATCGGTGGTTCCTTAGTCGGTGTTGGAGCAGGAGCAATTTTGTTAACTGAAGATGTTAATAGATTAGATCTTAAAATCTCAACTGCATTAAAAAGGTTAGAGCTATTAGCTAACAAAAACCTTGTACCAACCGGTGAATGGGATATATATAAAATATTTATGCATTGCGCACAAAGTGTGGAGTATTCAATGTCCAAATTTCCAGAACATAAATCTTACTTTTTCAAGAAGACAGCTGGAACATTAGCGTTTTCAATTTTTGAATCTAAAGGAAAAATGATTCATGGATTAAGCGAGCCTATCCCTGGTTCCCCTTTGATCAAATCCAGTTTAGATACAAAAGCTGCATTAAATCATTTAAAAAAATCACTAATTGATTTTGAAAACTATCAAGGCAAACTCGCACCACATTTTGCATATGGTGAATTAACAAAGAATGAATATGAAATAGCACATGTGATGCACTTATATAATCATTTTGAAGAAATACAGAGCTAACAAGAATTTCAAGCAGGACAAAATACAGTTGGCTTTTTGTTCACTACGTTCACCTATTTTAGCCAACAATTATTTGCCCATTATTGTGGGTGTTATGCGTCAAGGAGATTTCATGACTCATCGAGGAACTTTGATATATTTTTGCGGCAAGATGGGTGCAGGAAAATCAACTAAATCTAAAGCCGTTGCTGCCAACCGTAATGCTGTGCTTATTTCTGAAGATGAATGGCTATCGAAACTTTATCCTGACCAAATATCATCTTTTGATGACTACATTAAATTTTCTGGTCAACTAAGGCCTTTGATAAAAGCGCACGTACAAAATATATTGAGAACCGGCTCAAATGTGGTGATGGATTTTCCTGCAAATACTAAAAGACAACGAGAATGGTTTAATAAAATATCTATTGAGGCAGAATCAAAAGCCGAGCTTATTTACTTAAAAGCAAGTGACTTACTGTGCTTAAATCAAATAGCACAAAGAGTTATAGAACAACCATCAAGGGCTGCATTTGATACTGAAAAAATGTTTAATCACGTTACCAAATACTTTGAAGAACCCGAAGCAAGTGAAGCTGAACGCTTTGTAATTGTAGAAATAAACGCATAAAAATCTGTTAAACAAGGAAAAAATGCAGTTGACCTTTATCCTTCGTCGCTTATTCTAGCCAACTATATTATTGTCTGTTAACAGGCGTTAGGCATTCAGTCTAAATTTCAGTGAGTATTTAATATGAGTTTTTTGATAAAATTAGATGACAACATTTGGATTAGCGATGGTGAAGCTGTTTCTTTTTATGGATTCGCTTATACAACGCGTATGACTATTGTGAAGCTGAAGGATGGAAAGTTATGGGTTCATTCCCCAGGGAAAATCATCGAAGAAATGATTGATGAAGTAAAATCTTTAGGTCAGGTATCTTATTTGGTATCTCCAAATAAGATA
>JALJPA010000363.1 GCA_022969215.1 Colwellia sp.
GTGACATATGTTGTGCATGTTGATGTGCCTTATGTTCACTATCGTGCAGCTTTATTTCTACAGGCACATAAACAAATAAGTTATCTTCACTCAAATAATGCGCTACGAAATTATTTTCTCTTGCAGCTAGCTGGCCTAAATTTTTTAATTGTTCAGCCAGCTCATAGGAATGAGCTTTGCTGTGCATTTCAAATAGTACTTTTTCACCGGTATTAGACAATATAATTAAAGATTCAATTACTGGGTTGTCTATCATCACTTGTGCAGCCACATGCTCTAATTCAGATTTTTCGTCGGCAATCATAGAAGCATGATGAATGGCACTGGCAAGCAATTGTGCACGGGAGAGAAGCTGCTGTTTAATCTCTTCTTTAGCCACTCGATAGGTATCAAAGGTGCCCAAAGACAGAGAAATTAATGCCAGCAGTGTTAGATAAAATAGAAAATTAGCTTTTAAAGAATACTTAGCACTGCTCTTTGTAGAGGATTTTTCATTCATACAATTGTAGTCTCTTTCCAAAAATTTAATCAACTGCCCTATATAGAGCCCTCTCGTTATGTAGCATTCACAACGAGAAGCAAGCATTGCCAATGCGTAGGAACTAACAACAACCACAGCAAGCTATATAGGTTCAACCCATCATGCATAAAGTATAGTGCTAATTTAGTAATTAATTACTTATATTAAAATTTGTCTTAATAAATCTTTAACTAGATAAAGATCATCGTGAAAAGAAGCTTGCCATTGATTGCTTTTCCTCCAATAACTCCCACCTTATTGAATCCATTACACCAGCAACAGCGTAAACCTATTTGATAAATGGATTAATTATTAACAAAAACAAAAAGGAATTGAACATGAAGATATCAACACTTTTGTGCATGGCCTTATTGGCTGTCACTTTTAATACTCATGCAGTTGCGGACTATAGATACCGGACAGCGAGTTTTGAAGTGACAATCACTAACCTGTCAAAGTCGAGTGCCCTAACGCCTATCATGGTTGCTGCACACCACTCCAAGGTAAAAATATTTGAATTGGGTAAACAGCCCTCCGAGGCGCTAGTGGTACTGGCAGAGACGGGGAATTCGAGTAACCTAACAGCAGCCTACAACGGCCAAAATGATCAAGTGGTGCTCACATCGGGCCAGCTAAGAGCAGGAGAGTCGGTGACGCTTAAATTCGATAATATTGCCAAAAATTCACGCTTTAGCTTAGCCTCAATGGTGCTGCCGACTAACGATGCTTTTATTGCTGTTCAATCAGTGAGATTGCCAAGCTGGAAGCAGCAAAGAACCATTAGATTAACTGCTTATGATGCCGGTTCTGAAACCAATGATGAGTCTTGTAATAATATCCCGGGCCCTACATGCGGTGGAGCAGCACTATCTCCTAATGACACAGGCGAAGGTTATGTTTATGTACACTCTGGTATTCATGGCATTGCAGATCTTTCAGCGAGTCAATATACCTGGCAAAACCCTATAGCAATCGTGACTATCAAACGTATAACCAGATAACATCGAATAAGCCTCCTCAATAGGAAGTGATAAATTTCACAAAATAATGTGAGTGTCTGGATAAACCAGACACTCTAGTCAGAAAGCGATAAACCTGCCGTTAACAGTACTGCCCTGAACATACACAGGGCATTTTATTGACTTGCAGCTTAGTTTGCCGCGGCTTCAACAAACTTGCTTAATGCACCACTAACTTTAGCAATCACTTCATCGCAGCCTTTAATTTGATGACGCTGCTGCAAATACTTGGGGTCATTATAAGAAATCCATACCTGCTGTTTATCGTCTGCAGATATTAGTGCTTTTTGCGGTAAGTCGATTGCCACTGTAGCGGCGCACTTCATCAACTTACTGCCTATTTTTGGATTTCCGAAAATAACCAGTGCCGAATCGCCAATAGTGACACCTATTTGCTCGGCAGCTTTAGAGTGCTCAATACGATTAAAGACGGTCATACCTTTTGCCGACAATACTTTAACCAATTTATCAGTAGTAACCGCCACTGAGTGCTGACTTTTAACGTGAATCAAACCATCTTCAGCTATGCCGTATGATGATATGGACAACAATAATGAGACAGCTAGCGCTTTTTTTAACATAAATCCTTCCTTGAATTATTTGTAATCATTAATTAAATAGCCGAGCACTAATGTAAACCTAATCTAGCTTGTTTTATATCTTGGCCAACAATTTCTTTGCAAGAATGCTGGATCAATTTTCAATATTGATTAACAACCCTTCTACAACTTACTAATAAATTTTTATGTCTACTTATCTAAACACTAATATTAATATATTTATCTAATCTCAAATAAATACATAACAATCTGATTTTGCTTGTTTTTATCTGATATTGTTAACTTGTCTTTATCGTTAATATATTACTTTGTGTATATTATCAGCTCGCAGCAACTACTTAGTTACACAATTATTTCTCCACTTGATTAAGAATAATAAAACAACAACATAGATCTATTTAAGACTTTTATAACAGAGTCTATTTTTGCCAACCTTTTCATAACTTTTTTGTTAATACGTTAATGACCTATTGAGAGAAACCACGAATGAAGATTAAAAGTAAATTGATTACAGGATCCATTTTGTTAGCCAGTGTCCCTGTTTTTATAGGGTGTTTGATCATTGGCATGATCGCAGTAGATTCAGGAAAAAAAGCGCTGCAGAAACAAGCCGAGAATCAATTAATTGCAATAAGAGATATCACTGCATCCAATATCACTTCTTATTTCGACACTATAGAAAATCAAATTCTAACGTTTTCCAATGACCGCATGATTATTGATGCTATGGGTGAGTTTAGTCAATCTTTCAATAGCTATGTAAATGACAATCCAAAGCTATACAACCAGGCCATGAAAGAAAGTGTGGCTAGTTATTACCAAAATCAATTCGATCAGCAATACCAAACCCTAAATAGTGGTAAGAAAGCACCAACTGGTGATTTATTAAGTTTGCTAGATAAAGAATCAATTGCTTTGCAATACGCATTCATCAGTAATAATAGCAACCCACTTGGAGAAAAAGACGCACTTGAGCGAAGTGCAAACGGCAGCCAATATGATGATATACACAATAAATATCATCGTCACATTCGGGACTACCTAAACCGTTTCGAATATTACGACATTTTTTTGGTCGACCATAAGACTGGGGACATTGTCTACTCCGTTTATAAAGAGCTAGATTATTCCACATCTCTAATCG
>JALJPA010000364.1 GCA_022969215.1 Colwellia sp.
AAATACCTTGATAAGTGGGTTGCAAAAATAGTGACTCGTTTAGGGTAAATTTAAACATAACAAGTATTTTAACAGGACAAATAACAGTTGGTTTTGCTCCTGCGTCGCTTATTTTAACCAACTATTATTTGCCCATTAAACGGGCGTTAGCAGGCAAAGAGGTAGCATGGAGTCTCGGCTAAAGAGTTTAATAAGGTAAGTCCCTGAATTGGTTGAAACAGCTAAAGTTTGTAGGGATGTAGGCTTACCTAACTTTTATATTGCAGGTGGAGCAATCACTCAGTTGATATGGAATCATTTACTAGAAAGAGAGCCCCTCGATAAAATCAAAGATTTTGATATAGTGTATTTTGATGATACGGAACACCGCACGGAAGAATCCTATGAAAGTGAAATCGAGGCTCAGTTAAACCACACTGTTAAGGTTGATATAAAGAATCAAGCTAATGTTCACAAATGGTACCCCATTAAATTTGGGCAAGTTATTCCTGCATACAATCGAGTGGAGCAAGGTATCGATTCTTGGTTATCGGCGTTTGCAATAGGTTTTAATTTCAACACTGACGGAGAGCTTTCTATTTATGCTCCTTTTGGATTGGAAGATGCTTTTAACATGCATGTAAAGCCAAATAAAATTGTAATGTCTGAAGCTAATTACATTAAAATGACTAATAGTTTTAAGGAACGGTGGTCGTCAATATCTGTTGAACCTTGGAATTAAGCCTGCTAACAAGAGTTTAAAGCGGGACTGCTAACAGTTTGCTCGGTTTCGCTTCGCTTCACAATTTTAGCAAACTTATTATCAGCCCCTTAAATGGGCGTTATATCTCTCTAGGGTATCGCTATGATTATGGCTGGTGGATTGGGGATAGTTTCACTGTTTTTTTATTGGTAGTTATTATTGCAATAGTGTCACTAATAATTGCTTACCGTAGAAAGAATGACCCTTTGAAGTGGTATAGGGTTAGAGTACTTTGGCTTTATATTATTTTCCCAACTGTAGGAATTATTATGAACGATGGGTTACTTGTTTCAATAGTTTTTATCGTTTTCATGTTTCATATAGTTTTGTGGTGTATTGGTATAAAAATCTGGTATTCAAGTAAGAAAACCGAGATGTAACAAGGCAATTAAATGGAAAATTAACAGTTGGCTTTTTCCGTTATGCTTCAAATTTTAGCCAACTATCCATTTCCGCTTATTGCGGCGTTAGCATGTGCTCAATATTATCAATCTTACTTTTATAACAAGGAGGCTCTGTAGTGGTTAAATTAATATCTGGCTTTGTAGTATTTATCTCATTGTCTATTAATGCACAACAATTAGGTGATACTAGCTTTAAACCTAAAAACTCAACAAGAACATTTTTACTAGTTGAATCCCCTTTAGTTCTTTTGGATGAAGCTCATAATAATTTCCATACTATGGATGGGAGGTATCGACCTTTTGTTGATATATTGAAAAGTGACGGCTATTTAGTTAAAAAAAATAAAGAACTATTCACCAAAGAAAATTTAACAGATGTTGATATATTAATTGTATCTAATGCGTTGAGTGCGAAAAACGTTAAAAATTGGAGTCTACCTAATTATTCTGCATTTAGCAGAGATGAAATTGAAGCAGTTTATCTATGGGTAAAAAGAGGAGGTTCACTCTTTTTAATTGCAGATCATATGCCGTTTCCTAAAGCTGCAGAGGATATGGCTGCGATATTTGGTTTTCAGTTTAATAATGGCTATGTCAAAGATTTAAATAATAAAGCGCAGTTATTTGAAAAAAATAAAGGTACCTTAGTGGATCATCCCATTTTAAAAGGAACAGGCTTAAAAGAAGAAATTAATTCTGTAAAAGCATTTACTGGTCAGGCTTTTTTGTCTCCTCCAAATGCTAAACCCTTGCTTGTTTTTGGTGAGTCTGCAATTTCACGGATGCCGTCAAAATCATGGGGATTTCCTGATGATACACCTGAAATAGCAGTTAAGGGGTGGAATCAGGGCGCAACTTTGGAATTTGATAAAGGAAGAGTTGTAATTTTTGGTGAAGCCGCAATGTTTACTGCACAAGTTAGTAGTAAATCGAAAAGAAAGATGGGAGTTATTGCTAAAGGCGCTGAACAAAATGAACAGTTTTTATTAAATATTATGCTTTGGCTATCAAGAAAAATTTAGCAATAATTCAAGCATGTGGAGCTGCACATGCTAACAAGGCATTCAAACAGACTTGTAACAGTTGGCTTCTGGTCGTGCCTCACTATTTTAGCAAACTATTATTGGCCGCTTAATGGGGCGTTATATTTAATTGGGATTTCGGTGTCATCATCGAAAATATTAAAAAGGACTTAAAATGAAAATACTCTTACCTTTAACATGTACAATTCTCGCATCAATTTATACCTCCTCGGTATGTGCTGACAATAGTTGGTATCTTGGTGCACAATACAGCGTACAAGAAGTTGCTTCTTTACCTGATAGAGAGCTAAATACCGCGGGTATTGTCGCAGGCTATCAATTTAATAAGTTTTTCGCGTTAGAAACAAGGATGAATATAGGTACGTCAGGTTATTCTCATTCACGTTCATCTGACCAAGAGTATAAAGAGGATATTGATATACAAGCCTCATTATTTATAAAGGGATCTTATCCTATTTCTAACACTTTTAGCATATTCGCATTAGCAGGGGTTAGTAAAAGCAAGTATGAAATAACAACGACAAGGCACCATACTGATATTGATGGAAATTATACACAGATATACCCTCATATCATTAAGCACTCTGAAAGTGGATTTAACTATGGTGTGGGTTTAAATTATCAAATCTCAGAAGCATTCTCTTTGTATATTGATTATCAGGTATTACCAGACTTAGTAATTTCTTCTAGAGATTTATCTAGTTGGAATAGCACTAATATTGGCGGTAGCTACACTTTTTAAGATAATAAGAACTTCAAACGGAACAAAAACAGTTGGTTAGGTTCCGCTTCGCTTCACATTTTAACTAGCAGTATCTAATTGCAACTAACGAGCTGTTTAACAGGACGTTAGTTGTCCGCACTAAATCGACTAATTTTAATCTAACGTTTAATGCACAACTCATGGTTTTGAGTTCGGTTCAATCTTTGGTTTTGCAAGGGAATTTCTGCACAATTATCTATTCTTTTTGCCAAACACAGTTTTAGCCATTTTCAGTATAAAGGTCAATGTAGCTTTAGATTTTAAGGATCAAATTTCATGTTTTT
>JALJPA010000365.1 GCA_022969215.1 Colwellia sp.
ATTCGAGCACACTTTCATGAGCCGTTAGATCAATATCACTGATACCCAAATCAGAAAAACCGAGTTCTTTACCCCAGTCCTTGATTTTTTCGGCCAATTCTTGATAGTTAATAAGAGACATTGTCATACAATTAAAGTTAGCTTCAGCTCGTTTGTTGAACCATTGATTGAAGAGAATGGTTATTCCCTTATCAAAATGATATTGCCATGAAATTATCGCTAAGTTTATCACAAAAGCCACCAGTGGCGTCAGCGTATAGTGCTGACTAGCTTTTGAAAAGTGCCGGTGCTGCCGTGTTTCGCTTGTTGCCGAACGATTAAGTGATGCTAATAATGCTCTGGCCATGACATCGGGAGGTATGGGAGACGTATTAAGTGGCATTAGTTAGTGCGTTAGTGAGGCAGAGTTATGATATTTTTTACGCAACATGCTTGGCAGCCTATATTCATGGCGCGGCAGCTGATATTATAGCCAATAACAATGGTCAACGGGCTTTGTTAGCCAGTGACTTAATTGTACCCTTGCAGCAATTGCTCAATGGTAAAATGTGTAATCCGTCACAATAGTAGCCGCAGTAATAGCCGCAATAAAGATAGAAAAGCAAAATGAAACAATTAGAATATTTTTTACCTGATGAAGCCGCCACCATTGCTATAGGTACAGGACTGGCAAAAGTACTTAAAAGTGCTGCCGTTCAGCAACTCTTAGTGGTTTATCTTAATGGTGATTTAGGTGCAGGTAAAACTACGCTTACTCGCGGTTTTGTCCGCGGTATGGGGCATCAGGGCAATGTAAAAAGCCCGACTTACACCTTAGTTGAACCCTATGAGTTGGAAAAATGGCGAATATTTCATTTTGATTTGTATCGCCTTGCTGATGCCGAAGAATTAGAATATATGGGCATACGGGATTATTTTAATAATGATTGTTGCTGTTTTATTGAATGGCCAGAAAAAGGCACTGGCCTCTTGGCTAAAGCTGATTTAATCATTAATATGGCTTATCAAGATGAACAAAGAGTCATCAAGCTGCAAGCTGAATCTACACATGGCGAACAAGTGATGACAGCACTTGCACAAATTATAAAGTTATAAAAAATTGGGGGGAGTTGGATGTATCACAGGGTTCTTCTGGCGATAGCCAAGTTACGTGCATTTAGGTTGTTATGTGTTTTTACCTTATTGATGTTATTTTCGGTAAGTGGCTTTGCTGCCAATAGCATTGATGGCATTCGTGTCTGGCCAGCGCCAGAAAATACTCGTATTGTTTTTGATGTTAAGACAAAACCTGATTACAAGTACTTTACCTTAAGTAATCCAAACCGCTTGGTCATCGACTTTACCAATACCAGAAATACCGTCGCCCTAAAAAATCTTGCCGCTAACGATCCCCGGGTAAAGCTTTTCCGTTCCAGCGTAAATAAAGGCAAAACCCGCTTGGTATTAGAGCTGAGCCAATCGTACCAACTCACTGTTTTTCCTTTAGCGCCTGCAGGACAGTATGGTCATCGCTTGGTGATTGATCTTTATGATAAAAATCGTAGTAAAAAGAATGTTTCTAAGCCTAAGCAAACTGTTGGCGATATTATAATCGGTATAGATGCTGGCCATGGCGGTGAAGATCCCGGTTCTATTGGCGGCAAAGGCACTTATGAAAAACGAGTGACTTTAGCTATTGCTAAAAAATTGCAAAAACTCATTAACAAAGAAAAAGGCATGAAAGCGGTGATGATCCGCAGTGGTGATTATTACGTCAATATAAATCGTCGTACTAGTTTAGCGCGAGAAAAAAATGTCGACTTCTTTGTCTCAATTCATGCGGATGCTTTTCATACGCCTGGTCCTAGTGGTGCTTCGGTATGGGTAGTGACTAAACGTAGGGCTGAGTCAGAGCTGGCTAAGTGGTTAGTCAATCGAGAGAAAAAATCAGAATTACTTGGCGGCGGCGGTGGGGTAATAAAAAACACCTCGGATAGCCATTTAGCGCTGGCTTTAGCGGATATGAGTAAAGAGCACTCCCTTGGGGTGAGCTTTGGTGTTGCTAATAACGTGATAAAAGAACTAAAAAAAGTCACCAAAATGCATAAGAAAAGCCCACAAAATGGTAACTTTGGTGTATTAAAGTCTTCAGACATACCCTCCATTTTGGTCGAAACCGGTTTTATTTCTAACCATAGAGAAGAAAAGAATTTAACTTGGTCTAAACATCAACAGCGTTTAGCCAATGCAATTCATCTTGGTATCAAGAACCACTTTTTAGCACACCCTTTAACGGGCTCTTATTTTGCTTCTGTTGGCTATAAAAAGCATAAAGTACGCAGTGGTGAATCATTATCGGTACTGGCTAAACGTTACAATATCTCTATGAGTAAACTAAAATCCATCAATAACTTAAAGTCTAATTCTTTACGTATTGGTCAAACCTTAAAAATTCCCCGTACTGGATAAGCCCTTATGACTATTGCGATATTGCCGGCACGTTTGGCTAACCAAATTGCTGCTGGCGAAGTGGTCGAGCGTCCCGCGTCTGTTATTAAAGAACTGATCGAAAATAGTTTAGATGCTGGTGCTACATCGATTCACATTGATGTTGATAAAGGCGGCATAAAAAAAATAAAAATTACTGATAATGGTCATGGCATAGTTAAAGACGAATTAACCCTGGCGTTAAGTCGTCATGCAACCAGTAAGATCAAAGATTTAAATGATCTCGAAGCTATTGATAGCTTAGGGTTTCGTGGTGAAGCATTAGCCAGTATTAGCTCAGTTTCACGGTTAACCTTAACCTCCAAACCGAACACTCAAGCTACAGCATGGCAAGCCGTCGCAGAAGGGCGAGATATGTCGGTGCATATAAAACCTGCGGCTCACCCCGACGGTACTAGTATTGAAGTACTCGACCTGTTTTTTAATACGCCCGCTAGGCGTAAGTTCTTGCGTACAGAAAAAACAGAATTTAATCATATTGATGAAGTAGTACGTCGCATTGCACTGGCCCACTTTCAAGTCAGCTTTATGTTAACGCATAATGGTAAAACTGTTCGCCAATATCGTATAGCAAGTACTCATGCACAACAGACTAAACGTGTTGCTAGTGTCTGTGGTCCAAAGTTTATTGAACATGCCGTTGAAGTTGATTGTCCCCATGACAATATGACGCTATCAGGTTGGTTAGCAAAACCAAGTTTCTCACGCAGTCAAAATGATCTTTGCTATAGCTATGTTAATGGTCG
>JALJPA010000366.1 GCA_022969215.1 Colwellia sp.
AGATCACAGACGGGATCGGGGTTCAAGCTTAATATTCGCACAAATCATAGAAATTCAAAAAGAACGTTAAAACGTTCCTTTTGGATAAATTCTACAGCCTCAACGCCCGACTAATCGGTGGAGCAAATGGGCGCTTCTTTTTGCTCCGCAAAAAATGTGACCGTATGCGGAATCCGCATTTAGTCGTTTGTTATAAGCAGTTTACTGATAATCTGCAAGACTGAGTTTTTCTTTCCTACAAACATTAATAATTGCATCACGTTTAGCTAAGCCGCGGAGATATCTAGCTAAATGATTAAACGATAAAGGTGGCTTAGTCAATTCATCAGCCCAAACTGCCAACATAAATAAAAAATAATCACAGGCACTGATCGATTGCCCGATGAGAAAATCTCTATCTTCAAGCTCACTATTAAGTAGCTCAAACATTGCTGTTATTCTAATTTCTTGTGCCGTAACAATACTCGAAACTGATTTAACATCTGTTGTATGTTTTTGAGGATAAAAATATACCATCAGTTCTGCTTGAACAGTATTTGTTAAATACATCATCCATTGAAAAAATAATGCTCGATTTTTATTTCCAATTTTGGGTATTAAGTTTGAAGTAGGGTGTGATTCAGCTAAATGCACACAAATCGCTGGACTCTCAAAAATAGCTAAACCATCATCAATTAGAGTTGGAATTCTTCCTGCCGGATTTAAAGCTAAATATTTAGACGATTTTTGTTCATTATTTTTCTTATCTACAGTAATTAATTCAAAATCGACACCCAGATCTTCGAGAATAAAGTGAGGCGCCATACTAGCATTTAAAGGATAATAATATAATTTGTACAAAGAACTCTCCACTTGATGTTGCTTATAACGAGGCTGTAGAATTAACCATTCTCAGCCTGAATTTTATACATAGGCAGACAATAGTAGATATTATTATGATTATCAATCATTAACTCATTGATCGGTAATAAATGTATTTGATCTTGATCTGAAGGTGTAGATGGCTTAAATGATGATTTTGACGCGGATTAGTGGTCTGGTATCCTTCAATGTAGGCTATTTCGTAGCTTTTCTATGTTATGGACAAGGCAATACATCTGCCACTGGGCATTCACTTTATCTTTTCCTCGCAAGGTGAATTTATTCATCCCTTTGTTCACCGTAATATTACCAAACACCGGCTCAATCATCCCTAATCGTTTACTGTATTGCCGTCGTCCAATGCTGCTATCTATTTTTATTCGCATTTTGTCCGTGTAGGACAGCTGATTGTCATCATTTATTGAAAACTGAACCTGTCGACCTTTTTCTTTTGGAGGCTTTTGCATGCATTGTCGTTGGAGTGGGCATGCTTTACAGTCTTTTAAGTGACCAGCGAATCGAACGTATTTTTTACCATGACTTTCAATGTTTTTGCAGCTCAACCACATCGCTTTACCCGCAGGACACCGACATTCCATGTCAGACTTATTAAAGTGGAAATCTTTTGAACTGAATAATCTTGGCCTGCCTTTACTGCGTTTTAATCGTCGTTTTTCTTTTTCTGTGTGATAGGTTTCGCTGGTTTTAAATAATGGGTTACGACTTCTAAACTTCGTATCAGCGATGTAAGCATCTAATCCGGTTGTAGCCATAAATTCGAGATTTTTTTCACTGTGAAAACCACTATCTGCTGTAAATGCAGCGCTTAAAAACGTATCAGGTGTGCCTAGCTTAGTGAGTTGTTCTTCTAATTGCTTAACCGCGGGAGCTAAGGTTTGCTGCTCCCCAACTGACCCCCAAACTTCGGCTTGTAATATGATTTGATGTTTATCATCGTTAATAGCTATTCCGTTATAGCCTTGTATTGTTCCTTTACTGGTGGTCATCTTAGCGCTATCTGGATCGGTGATATTACTTTTAACTGGTTTGTTTCGGCTGCCCAATTTTTCTTGGTTGGATGCTAGGAATTTTTCAATCTTATCGGCGCTTTTATCTAGCTTGGCTTTCTGCTTTAAATCATGCTCAACCTCTTCGTCATTTGAACTGTCATGGGCTTGATGCCTGGCTAGAATACGTTTGCTCGCACGCTGTAATTTTTTTTGCTTGCGTGCAAGTTCCTCATGAGTACCGCTCCACTCCTTGCTAGCATTGGACTTTATCTTACAACCATCGATGGCAAACATGTTACGGCCAATTAATCCTTCTTCATCGCAGATCATCAATATTTGAGTAAATAGTGGTTCTATCTGATCTTTCATTCGTGAAACAAATGATGCTATTGAAGTCCAATGAGGTTGGGCATCTCCGGACAGGCTCATAAAAGTAATATTAGTTTCGCAGGCTTTAGAAATGCGGCGACTAGTGATTAATCCTCGTGAATATCCGAATAATATAATTTTTAGCATCACCGTTGGTGGGTATGCCGCAGCCCCTTTCTTATCGTTTGAATACCACTTATCAAATCCTGATAAATCGAGTTTATTATCAACAATATGGGCTAATGCATATTCAAAGGTGCCGGGAATTATTTGGAGTGAAAAATCAACAGGAATGAATTTATTTTGACAGGATAAATCGGGTTTATAGTTGGCCATCTCGTTTCACTCTGGGTGAATAATAACCATTAGATCACAGACGGGATCGGGGTTCAAGCTTAATATTTACACAAATTCCAGCATTTAAAAAAGAACGTGAAAACGTTCTTTTTTGATTAATTCTACAGCCTCAACGCCAACCTAAGCCGCAGATAATGCTGGCGCAGGTTTTTTGCGCTTTTTGTTGTTTGCGAAAAAATGCGACAGTGTTAGCTGTCGGACTTCAGGTTCTTATAGTTTGACAGTTCCCTTATTTAAATAATTTACCTTTACTTAAAATAAGGGGAATATGCTTCTGTTGGTTACGAATATTGAGGTGCAAACATTTAATGTTTCTAACAAGACGTTCGAACCAGCAGAGCAACTCGATTTCTAAACGCATACTCAGGGATTGCCGACCACGACTATCTATAAGACCTGCGAGAAACGAGATTAAAGCACATTCCATCCCTAACCTTACGCGCAGGAGCTTTAAAATGAAAGAATATAATGTTGATGATTTTGATGTTTTAATCGGCATTGATTGGGCTGATAAAAAGCATGATATCTGTGAGCATCCAAATCACTCTGAAAACTACCACTATTGTGTTATCAAGAGTAAACCAGAAGCCTTGCATAACTGGGCTATGGACCTTAAAGA
>JALJPA010000367.1 GCA_022969215.1 Colwellia sp.
AGAGCTAAGATGTTTCAAAATAAAAAAGCCCTAGCGACTTTACTCAGCTAGGGCTTGTTATTTAACTTATTAAAGTACTACTTAGGATTTCCTAAGTGGGGTTTTCATTAGCCTTTTGCTCAAGCTGTTCAATTTCATTAGCAATCGCTTGCGGCGAACCCGTATTACGACATAACCAGTAATAAGCGCCTGGGACGATAAATAGGGTAAATATACTGGCGAGTGATACGCCGGCAAAAATAACTACACCTATAACCATACGACTCTCTGCACCTGGCCCAACGGCTAACACCAAAGGAATGGCACTGGTTACCGTGGTAAACGTGGTCATCACAATCGGGCGGAGTCTTTGCTTAGAAGCATTTATTAATGCCTCTTCAAAAGCAATGCCTTTATCACGTAACTGGTTGGCAAATTCGACAATTAAAATACCATTTTTTGCCGCTAAACCAATGAGCATAACAATACCTATTTGACTGTAGATATTTAAACTCATGCCCATCAATTCCAGTCCGGCAAGTGCGCCAACCAACGCCAGCGGTACCGTAAGTAAAATAACAAACGGATGAATAAAACTTTCAAACTGCGCGGCTAATACTAGGTAGGTAATTAGCAGGGCAAGTAAGAAAACAAACAAGATAGAGCTACCCGATTCTTTAAGTAGTAATGACTCACCTTTATAATCAATCTGTACATGTTCCGGCAGTTTATTTTTAGTTACCTGCACAAGGAAGTCTAGTGCTTCACCTAAGGCATAACCATCGGCTAAGTTTGCCGTGATAGTAATACTACGTAAACGGTTATAACGATTGAGTCGCGACGAGGTCGCATTTTCTCCAATGGTTAATAAGTTAGCTAATGGAATTAACTTATTGGTAGTACGTGAACGGACATAAAGGTTATCGATATCGGTAGGGCTTTGAAATTGCTTCTCATCACCTTCAACAATGACGTCATATTCTTCACCACGATCGACAAAGGTAGTGACACGGCGCTGACCTAACATGGTTTCTAAGGTTTCTGCGATATCACCGACCGGCACACCTAAATCATAAGCACGTTCACGATCTATTTGAACTAACAGTTGAGGATAGGTTTCTTGATAATCACTATTAATATTCGATAAATTAGGGTTCTTTTGCGCTTCGGTGATCAAAATATCACGCCACTCGGCCAACTCGGCAAAGGTATTACCTTGTAGTACAAAAGACACTGGCGTATTACCACCACCACCGCCACCAATACCACGACGCATAATGGCAAAGGCACGCACGTCGGTAACACTTTGCACATCAGCATTTATTTTTTTAATAAAGCTAAATGTATCAATGCTACGTTTATCCCATGCAGGTAAACCGACAATAGCAATCCCCCCCGTGCCACCAAAACCTGGCACACGGACAATCACTCGGTCTAATTCGCCCTCAGCTTGGTAGCCTAAAAGTTTCTCTTCTATTTTATGCATGTTCTTAACGTTATTTTCATAACTGGCGCCTTCAGCACTTTGCATAATTAAAAAGAAATTACCGCGATCTTCTTTTGGCGTGTATTCAGAAGGTAACTTATTAAACAATAAAAATACTGCCGCTAATGATAAACCCAGCACCAGTACAATAAGAATAGGTTGATGAATACTATTTTTTAATGCTCGACCATAAGCAGCTTCAAAGCGGGCAAAAGTGCGATCCAGTTTTTGACCAAAAGAAGAACTACGCTCTCTGTGTTTTAACATTTTTGAACACAACATTGGTGTTAGTGTTAAAGCTGTTAAACTTGAAAAGACTACCGCCGCCGCGATAGCAATGGCGAATTCAGTAAATAACCGTCCCATGTTGCCCGATAAAAACACTAACGGCACAAACACCGACACGAGTACTAAGGTAGTGGCAACTACCGCAAAGGCTACTTCCCTACCGCCTTCATAAGCGGCCATCAAAGGTGTTTGACCATTTTCGATACGGCGGTAAATATTTTCTAATACGACAATGGCATCGTCAACAACTAGACCGATAGCCAGTACTAAAGCTAATAACGTTAGCAAGTTGATGGAGAAACCAAACCAAGATAGCGCCATCAAAGAGCCAATCAAAGCAACCGGTACAGTAATAGCAGGAATGATGGTAGCGCGAATATTTCCCAGGAATAAGAAGATAACCAATACCACCATTAACATGGCAATAATTAAGGTGTTATAAACTTCATCAATAGAGCCTTGAATAAAGACCGAGCTATCATAACTGTTGGTAATCGTTGTGCCCACGGGCAAAGAGCTGCGAATGGTGACCATCTCTTTTCTCGCGGATTTAACCACGTCCAAGGTATTGGCTTTAGATTGCTTGATTACGCCCAAGCCGACCATATTTTTACCATTGCCGCGGAACATGTTTTCATCATCTTGCGCGCCAATAAAGACTTCGGCAACATCACCTAAGCGCACTACAGAGTTAATTTGGGAACTACTTTCAGAGCCACTTCCAGAACTATTTTCTGAGTTAGCTTTTGAGTGACTAATTACCATATTGGCAAAATCTTGCACGGTTAAATAGCTACGCTCGACCCGAATAGAAAAATCTCTGTCTATTGACTCGATGCGCCCTGCCGGTAACTCAACATTCTCATCACGTAAAGTATCTTCTATATCTTGCACGGTAATATTACGTGCCGCCATAGATACACGATTCAGACGGATTTTCATCGCATAAGTACGGCCACCACCCACTTGTACACGGGCAACACCATCAACCACCGCAAAACGGTCAACGATATAACGATTCGCGTAATCGGTTAGCTCTAACGTGCTCATGGTTTCACTTTGCAGTACAAACCAGACAATGACATTTTCATCGTCATTGGCTTTTGAAACTTCCGGTGGATCAGCCTGCTCTGGTAAGTTATTTAATGCCCTAGAAATACGATCGCGAACATCATTAGTCGCGGCATCAATATCTCGGTCTAAATTAAATTCAATAGTGATACTTGAACGACCAACGCGACTATTAGAATTGATGGTTTTAACCCCTTCAATGCCACTAATTCTGTCTTCAAGTAATTGGGTTATTTTAGTTTCAACTATGGCAGCAGAAGCCCCCGGATAATTGGTACTTATATTAACAATTGGCGGATCAATATCTGGGTATTCCCTTAATGGCAGCATCAAGAACGCAACAATACCAAAGGTGATAATAAGTAAGTTTATTACCGTGGCAAAA
>JALJPA010000368.1 GCA_022969215.1 Colwellia sp.
TTTTACGTTATTGCAACCAAATGATGCGAAATAATGGAAAGTAATGAGCTTACATTCGACAGATTTAGACAAGCAGATACATAACTGTCTTTGAATCATTTAAAATGACAATATGTGCCAAATATACAGCTCAGAATTGTCTGCTAGCTTATATAAAAAATAGCTGTTATTTCTCAAGGCTTATGTAGGTGCATCACTCACGAATGAGTAATTAGGAGCGCAATTTAAATGGTTCTGGCAGCTGGATATAATTTTGTTGTTGGCTATTGAGTGGTAAGCGAATTTCAACCTGATCTGTGGCGTAAATATCTGCTAGTGCAGTCCCTATTGTGACAAACTGACCAATATCAACATTTTTGGTTAGTACTCGGCCCGCATAAGGCGCAAGGATCTGAGTTCTTTGTAGATTGAGTTGTGCTTGTTCTAGTTGCGCTTGTGCAGAGGCGAGAGATGCATGTGCGGATGCTAATTGTGGTTTTCTTAATACTAGCTCGCTAGCTTTGCCTTCACGGCCAAGGCGCTGCCAATCTCGCTGTGCTTGATTACTTTTTGCTTGCTCTTCTGTCAGTGCTAATTTAACTTCAATTAATGCCGCGGATGCAATTTTAACCGCAATAATATAATCACGATCATCCACAGAAAGTAGCGTATCACCGGCATTGAAAAATCCTCCAGAGGTAAATGCGGGTGAAACCTGGGTAATGGTGCCTGATACCTGGCTGGCAATACTGGCTTGGCTGCGTGGTTGAATGATCCCATTAGTCTTGATGGTCACCGGAAAGTCGCTTTGTTCTAAGATGAGGACTTCGACGGTTAATTGCTTATCCGCCGCTTGTTTTCTTTTTTCGGTGGTTGGGCTCGTTGACATGATCACTCGGATGATGAATACCGTTATTAATAACACCAGCAATGGCAGCACATAGCGAAATAGTGTTTCAAATTTGGTTAATGGCTTATTCGTTGACACGTGATAGGTCCTTTTCTGTGTTAACCGTCAGTGAGGTGGGAATATCTCCGCCCAGCGCGAGTAATAACTTGATGCGATTTTGAATACGGGTAGTTTTAATTGCAAGCAATGAGGTTTGCGCATCAAAGGCGCTACGCTGCGATTCCAACACGGTGATATAATCCGTTAACCCGGCAATATATTGTTCAAATGCGAGTTGCTCGGCGATATTAAAATAGTATTCAGCATTCTGTTGCTGTAATTCTCTATTTACGAGCGTGACTTCTGCCGCAAGTGCGGTTTCAACTTCACTAAAGGCTTGTAAAGTAACCCGTGTTACCGATATTGCGGCTTGTTGCGTCTTCGCTGTTTGCTGTGCTTGTTTTGCTGTTAATGCACCTGCATCAAAGATCGATGCCGATGCATTGGCAAAAAGTGACCATACCAAGCTATTAGATTGTAGTAAGTTGCTAAGCTCAGGGCTGCTTGTGCCTCCTGATAAGGAAAGCGATAAACTGGGAAACCTGTTTTTATAATCATGGGCTATAAGGAAGTTTTCAGCATTAAGTGCCAACATGACTTGTTGAATATAGAATCGACGCTGAATTAACTCTGACGGTAAACCAGATGGCACTGGTATTGCGGCAAAGGTTAAATCACCATTCGCGTGAATACTTGCAGCGGGGTAACGCCCTAATGATAACTCTAATTGTCGTTGGGCATGTTTGAGTGCTTCTAAGTTTTCTTGTTTAGACGCTTGTGCTCGAGCGAGATCGGCGCGGGCCAGATAGACATCGAGGGGTTGCTTTACACCTTGGTCGTAGCCATTTTCAATAATGGCTAAATTTTGCTGTAAGTTTTGCTGGCGTTTGTTAATCAATTTAAGCTGCTGCTGGTAGAATATAAGATCAAACCATTGTTGGCTGATGAGGGCGATGGTATTTGATTGCAGTTGCTTATAGTTAAGGATAGCTTGTTGCGCATCCAGTGTCGCCGCCTTGGCGAGATCGTTTAGTTTGCCAAGATAATCAATTTCCCACCCCGTATCGATATTAACTGAGCCGCTATTGGTTATATTTTGGTTATTACGTTGACGTCCACTGCCAAGGTAAGCATCAATTTGAGGGTATTGTCCGGCTGCGGTTTGTTTTACTAAGGCGACGGCAATATCGATATTATAGCGTTCAGAGGTCAACTGGGGATTATAGGCAAGGGCTTCTTGTATGTATTCGGTTAATTGAGGATAAGCAGCGATACCTTGCCATGTTGTTTTAATATCAGTATGAAGATAGACCGTACTCCATTGCGCTGGTGTTAATATCCTATCTGTCACGACCGTTGCTGGCGGGGTAAAGAGACTACAGCCTGATAGGTTAACAGCCAAAATGAAGTAGATTATCTTTCGCATTAAAAATTGTTCCTCATTTTAACGTCGTGATGTCACTTTTATTGGTATCGCTTAACCATCATTTTTTCAGCTTGAGAATAAAGTTAATCGCTCTACCAAGCTGTAGATAACGTTGTAAATCTGCTTTGTCATATTTAGTTGATAAATAAGTAATGTTGTTTCTGTTTTTTAAATAGCGAGAAATTTGTAAGCGATTAAAGTTACCAACTTTGTATAACATATCGAGTAATGTGCTGGCACTTTCATCATCAAAGCCCAATTTTATTGGATAGTCAGCTTCTTTATAGTCGACTTGCTGTAATGACACTTTCTTTATTAACTGTTTTTCTTCTAAATATTCTAACCACTGCTCTATGAATAACGGTTTACAACCTGCGAGCAGGTTGAAAAAACCACCACTGTCACTTTTGCATTGGTTGAGTAGCAAGCAAGCAAAGCTATCATCATTAGCCTTAAAGGTAACTTCGCCTGATTCTGTCCACAGTAACGATGCAACTTGAATTGTTGCTTGTTCTTGATTAAAACCTTCGCATTTAAAAATAAACATAATTGATTTAAATAATGGAAAAATTAATTATACGCAATTTTACCCATAAAAGAATATCCGCTTAATGATGCTTTGTTAATTTATGCACTTGATCTAAGCATACTTGCAATAAATGTTGAGCCGAAGTGGTGGTTTTATCGATAGTCATTAGTTCATCAATTAATACCGGCAGTAATGACGGCGTCGTGCATTGGCATAATGTTGTTGGTAAAGACGCGGTAACGCGAGCAGAAAACGCGAGGATGTCAATTTGACTTGCTGTGATTGATTCAATGGAATATAAGCAGTCATGT
>JALJPA010000369.1 GCA_022969215.1 Colwellia sp.
TCTCCATGGCCAACCAAGATGTGCGTTACTATTTGAATGGTATGTCCATTGAATGTGAAGGCAATGAAATTCGTTCAGTGGCTACCGACGGCCATCGTCTGGCTATCTGTAAAATTTCAAACGACACGCTCGCTTTACCGGCCAGACAAGTTATCGTGCCGCGTAAAGGTATTTTAGAAATTATTCGTTTACTCGCTCCGGTTGATGAGTCAGTAAAAATATTCTTAGGCACTAACCATATACGTATTATTGATACTGAATTTTCTTTTACCAGTAAATTAGTCGATGGTCGTTTTCCTGATTATCGTCGTGTATTACCTCGTAATGGTGATAAGGTTTTTGAAACTAATAAGGATGCGTTACGTCAGGTACTTTCTCGTGCATCAATATTATCGAATGAAAAATTTAAAGGTGTACGTTTAAATTTCTCAGATACCAATTTGAAAATTACCGCCAATAATCCAGAACAAGAACAAGCCGAAGAAGAAATTGAAATTAACTTTCCTTACGGTGAATTAGAGATTGGCTTTAACGTCAGTTATGTACTTGATGTATTGAGCGCTATTAAAGACGAGAATGTGAAGTTTACTTTAGCGGATGCAAACAGTAGTGTAGTTATCGAAGGTAGTAACAATGGCGAAGCGCTTTATGTTGTTATGCCGATGCGTTTATAGTTTTCAATAAAGTTATTATATCTACTGATGAGTGTTGCCAAACTTACAACTTATAATTTTAGAAATTTATCATCGGTAGCTATAGATCTTCATCCTAAGCTTAATTTCTTTGTTGGAGATAATGGCAGCGGTAAAAGTAGTTTACTTGAAGCTATCTTTTTTATTGGTCACGGAAAATCTTTTCGTACCACTAAACTAGAGCATCTAGCAAGTTACGAGAGCGATAATTTTGTTGTCAGTATTAAAGATGATAATGATTTACAACTTGGTCTTAGTAAAAATATTGATTCAGGTATTACGTTAATAAAGATTAACGGTGAGCGACATGCTAGATTATCTGAGCTAGCCAAAAATATAGCCGTACAAATAGTTACCCCTGAAAGTTTTAAGCTTTTTTTTGGTGGCCCAAAAGAACGTCGGCGCTTTATTGACTTAGGTATGTTTCACGTGAAACATGACTTTTCCAAACAGTGGCGTGAATTTAACCGAGTGCTTAAGCAGAGGAATGCTTGTCTAAGAAATCACTTAGATAATTCGACCTTAAATTACTGGACAATTATTTTTTGTCAGTTGTCGGAAAAAGTCGCCCAGATAAGATCTAAATATGTAGCAGATTTAATTGCCGAACTGCCTTATTGGTTGGCTATCTTATTACCTAACATAGCGGATAAAGTGACAGTACAATATTTACAGGGCTGGCCACAAAAAAAGATTTTAACCGAAGCTCTACATGATAGCCATGAAAGAGAACAAGCTTATGGTTACACCTTTTATGGTGCACACAAGTTTGATGTGAAATTTCTTATTGCTAAACAAGCATTAGAAAGCCAACTTTCACGAGGACAACAGAAGTTGTTTTTATTGGCGTTAACATTTGCTCAAGCCAAATTGATTGCAAGAGTTAAGCGAGTAAAACCAATTTTACTTATTGATGATATAGGTGCTGAGTTAGATAGTAATTCAAGGCACGCTTTATCAAATGCAACGAGTAAATTAGATTGCCAAGTGGTAATCACGGCAATAGAGGAAAGTGTGCTACACCCTTTTATTAATAACCCCGAGGTTATTAATAATGTGTGTAGCGACAATAATAATTATCATATGTTTCACGTGAAACATGGTGTTATATTACCTGTGAATAATTCAGTAATGATTGAGTAGGCTAAAACTATGACAGTAGAAAATGAATATGGTTCGTCCAGTATTAAAGTACTAAAAGGACTTGATGCAGTACGAAAAAGACCTGGTATGTATATAGGTGACACGGATGATGGCACTGGTTTACATCATATGGTTTTTGAGGTTTTAGATAACTCAATCGATGAAGCATTAGCAGGGCATTGCTCTGAGATAATGGTAACCATTCATTTAGATGGTTCGGTATCAGTGCTAGATGATGGCCGTGGTATTCCCACTGATATTCATCCAGAGGAAGGTATATCTGCCGCTGAAGTTATTATGACTGTTTTACATGCCGGTGGTAAGTTCGGTGGAGAGGACTCTGGTTATAAAGTTTCCGGTGGTCTTCATGGTGTAGGTATTTCAGTAGTAAATGCCTTAAGCTCAAAACTTAAGTTAAACATTCGTCGCGGCGGTAAATTGTATGAACAGTTTTATCATATAGGTGTAGCGGAAGCGCCACTGGCTGAAGTTGGCGTAAGTGATAAAACGGGAACTGAAGTTCGTTTCTGGCCAAGTACCGATACCTTTACTGATGTGTTATTTCACTATGATATTTTAGTTAAACGTATTCGTGAGTTATCTTTCTTAAATTCAGGTGTGTCAATACGCTTAATTGATGAACGAGAAGAAGGCAAAGAAGAGTTGTTTTGCTATAAAGGTGGTATACAAGCCTTTGTTAGTTATTTAAATACTAATAAAACAGCCGTTAACGAAGAGATATTTTATTTCGATTTAGAGCGTGAAGACGGTATTATTGTTGAAGTAGCAATGCAGTGGAATGATGGCTTTCAAGAAAGTATTCACTGTTTTACCAATAACATTCCTCAACGTGATGGTGGTACTCATCTAAGTGGCTT
Source organism: Colwellia sp. (assembly GCA_022969215.1). GTDB lineage: Bacteria > Pseudomonadota > Gammaproteobacteria > Enterobacterales > Alteromonadaceae > Colwellia. The sequence continues at coordinate 2,714 of JALJPA010000369.1, forward strand.
TAGAACAGCACTAACCAGAACACTTAACTCTTATATGTCTAAAGAAGGCCTTAATAAGGGTAAAAAAGGTGGCAATGAAATGAATGCTACGGGTGATGATGCCCGTGAAGGTTTAACTGCTGTTATTTCGGTTAAGGCTCCAGATCCAAAATTCTCATCACAAACTAAAGATAAACTTGTTTCATCTGAAGTGAAAACTGCAGTAGAACAAGCCATGGGTGAAAAACTAGGTGAATACCTATTAGAAAATCCTTCTATTGCACGCACCATAATTATGAAAATAGTTGATGCGTCAAGAGCCCGTGAAGCGGCCCGTAAAGCCCGTGAAATGACCCGTCGTAAAGGTGTGTTAGATATCGCCGGTTTACCGGGTAAGCTAGCTGATTGTCAGGAAAAAGATCCTGCTTTATCCGAAATCTATATTGTGGAAGGAGACTCTGCTGGTGGTTCAGCCAAGCAGGGACGTAATCGTAAAAAC
>JALJPA010000037.1 GCA_022969215.1 Colwellia sp.
ATGAGCAACTTAACTGAGCCTGAATTGTTAGGCCAAGGTATAGCAACCGCTTTTATTGCCACTATATACGGTGTAGGTTTCGCGAATCTATTTTATTTACCAGTAGCCAATAAAATTCGAGCTATAATTCATCAACAAACTATGTATCGTGAAATGATCTGTGAAGGCTTGGTATCCATTGCTCAAGGAGAAAACCCTCATGCGATAGAGAATAAATTATCGGCATTTAGGTTAGATAGATGAATCGACTCCGTAATAGAAGACACACGGTAGAGCATGATAATGTTCATCGTTGGCTAGTCTCCTATGCAGATTACATGACACTAATGTTTGCCTTGTTTGTGGTGTTATATGCAATGGCAATGGTAAACGAAAAACCTTTTGAAAGTATTACTGAATCTTTTGGCCGTGTTTTTCAAGCTTATGAAGATGAAACAAAAAACCAAGGGCATGGTGATAGTGTTTTGATGGTTAACACCAGTAAAACGAATAAAAAATTATTTGGGAATGGTATCCTAGACGTTGCTGGCCCTGAAGTACTGGATAACGAAAAAAATTTATCTAACATCTCCGATGCGCAAGTAGGAAACAACTTGAGCTCATTAGAAGAAGAGTTACACACTGCTTTATATGACTTAGTTGAATCAGGTTTTGCACAGTTACAAATAGATGGTGACTGGTTAGAAATAGAGTTAAATAGTGCCTTATTATTTCCCAGTGGTTCATCTTCAGCTACACATACCGCTGAGGCGATTCTATCGGTAATTTATGGTGTTATTGGGAAATCGAGTAACTTTATTCGTGTGCGTGGTTATACCGATAACCAAGCGATAAGTAATGAAATATTCTCTTCAAATTGGGAGTTATCAGTTTTTAGAGCCACAGCTGTTTTAAGGGTGTTAGAAAAGCTCGGTTTGAATCCGGCACGTATGGCTATTGAAGGCTACGGCCAATATTATCCGAGCGCTAATAATTTAACAGTAGAGGGTAGGGCTAAAAATAGAAAAGTTGTGATCGCAATTTCTAAGTATGGTTTAGAGAGGGCTAATTTACTTAAAACCCCAACCATTGATTTGAAAAGTGTTGAAGCGATTTCGAAAATTAACAGCTCAAATGACCAAAGTATTGAGGCCTCAAATAAAATTAAGGTGATTCGTCTTGATAGCGGTGGTATTCGTATCACCACTCGAGGTGATAATGAAGAATCCGAAAAAGTACCAGAGAGTAAACCCTCAAAAGACAACAAAGCAAATGATGTTTTAGAATAAATTAACCCTCAAAATGAATGATAATATTAAATGACCGTAAGTGAGTATTGCTCTTGATAGTTTGGACAATAGCAAATCAAAAAGGTGGTGTGGGTAAAACCACGACAACTATAGCTCTTGCCGGAGTATTAGCAGAGCAAGGGCACCGGGTGCTATTGGTTGATACCGATCCACATGCTTCATTAAGTTACTATTTTGGTATTGAATCAGAAGATTTAGACTTGAGTGCTTATGACTTATTTATTCAAGTCTCCTCAAGAGAGCAAATTTTACAAACGTTATGTCCTACCAAGTACCCTAATATAGATATTTTGCCCGCAACGATGGGGTTAGCGACATTAGATCGCTCCTTAGGCACTAAGGGTGGTATGGGCTTAGTATTAAAAAAAGCGGTACAAAAGTTAACAGACAGTTATGACTATGTATTAATTGATTGTCCGCCGGTACTGGGCGTACTTATGGTAAATGCTCTAGCTGCGGCAGATCGTATTGTAATCCCGGTACAAACAGAATTTCTGGCATTAAAAGGCTTAGACCGTATGGTTAAAACGATGGAAATCATGCAAGGCGAGCAAGATAGTCCTTTTAAATACACAATAGTGCCAACTATGTTTGACAAAAGAACAAAAGCTTCTATTTTAGCGTTTAAAAAACTACAAGAAGACTATACTAATGAGATATGGCCCGGTGTAGTGCCCGTCGATACTAACTTGAGAAATGCCAGTCTCGCTCAAAGGGTACCTTCAGATTTTGCGGCGAACTCGCGAGGTACATTAGCCTATAAAAGTCTTTTAAATTATTTAGTCAAGCAAGGTATAAAGCATAATGAGGTTGAGCGTTAAATGAGTAATTCGTTAACCGCGAGTAAAAAGGTAATGAAAACTTACCTATCAGAACTGCTAACAGAACCAGACGTTGCTGAAGAGTTATCACACCAGCGCGTAGCAAAAAGGCTGGCTAGAAAACCTTTAGCGCTAAAAGTAAATGATGACAATCAATCATTAGAGAAATTACTTAAAAAGGTCAGTGAACCTAAAGAAGCAAGGGTTGAAACAGTAGAATATATTGACGTGCCAAAGGTTGATATAGCCCCTATAACTACTGATAAAAGCCGTGCTAAATCCATGAGTAAGACGCCGAAAAGCTATCGACAAGGCGACTTTCAAGCAATGTTTTTTGATGTTGCGGGTTTAACTATTGCCGTACCTCTGATTGAGTTAGGCGGTATTCACAAAGTTGAGAAAATAAATAGTTTAATGGGTAAGCCCGACTGGTTTAAAGGGGTTATGCTTTACCGGGATGAAAAAATCAATGTTGTCGATACTGCTTTATGGATCATGCCCGAAAAATGTGACGAAATTTTAAAAGACTCACTAAACTATCAATATATTATCATGCTTAATGATAGCCCCTGGGGGCTGATGGCTGAAAACTTAATTGACACCGTCGTCTTACGTCAAGATGAAGTGAAATGGGTAGATTCACAGAATAAAAGGCCATGGTTGGCAGGGTTAGTCAAAGAAAAAATGTGTGCCTTACTCGATGTAAGTGCTTTGATTCAATTGCTTGATAAGGGTAGTGATATCTATCAAGCACAGTAAAATTATTCCTGTCTAGCTTATAGGCAGCTTAAAATAAGTAATTTGAGAGGCAAGTAATATGTCAAATGTAAGACGAAGTGCAAGTGATAAAAGTGAGGCTAATGATGAGGTGTTGCAATGGGTCACCTTTAAATTAGAAAATGAGACTTATGGTATCAATGTTATGCAAGTACAAGAGGTTTTACGATATAGTGAAATTGCTCCGGTACCAGGTGCCCCGCTTTATGTGCTTGGTATTATAAATTTGCGCGGTAATGTTGTCACCGTTATCGATACTCGCTCTCGATTTGGTTTAGACCCTTGTGATATTACTGACAATACCCGTGTGGTGGTTATCGAGTCGGAAAAGCAAGTCATAGGGATTTTGGTTGATAGTGTTGCTGAAGTTGTCTATTTAAAGTCCTCAGAAATTGATGATGCACCAAACGTAGGTAACGAAGAAAGTGCTCAGTTTATCCAAGGGGTTTCAAACCGTGATGGTGAATTACTTATTTTAGTTGATTTAGATCAACTACTTTCTGACGACGAGTGGGATGAACTCAAACAGTTCTAATCCTATTATTCTTAAACGCTAGTTATTATTTCCAAGGTTAAGTCTGTTTGAACAGGCTTAACTATTATTCTATTCAATTACGCATTTAGCTTTATTTAAGGCAAAAATCATCAATGTCATTGTTAGCCGTCCCAATAATTTCAGTATTAGCATTATTTCTTGTAGTACTCTCTAGCACGATATTTTATCTATTTTTAACTAAGCTGAACCGTAAATTATCGATGCTTGATATGCAAATGCAAAGTACAGTTTTACTAGTTAATGAATTACAAAGTATAAATAGCAAGCTACAACTAGAGTTTGATAGCATGAGAACAGTCAATGAGCAGTTTGTTAGAGAAAATAGTCAGGTTTCAAAACAATTAGAACATCGCATTAAAAACCTAATGCTTCAAGCGAGTGAACAACAACAGTTATTAACACAATGGCAAGAAAACCAGGGACAAGATAAATTTTATAGTCGAGCCTTTAAACTAGCCGGAAAAGGGGCCAGTATAGAGGAAATCATCAGTGAATGTGAATTACCCCGTGCAGAAGTTGAAATGCTACTGTCTGTCTATCAGCAACGCGCTCGCTCTCAGTAAGTAATTGTCACTAGCTTTTACATAATGAAACTAAATATAGTGAAACTGCGCTGAAACGTTATTCACGCAACAATTGATTTCATGTTAGACTCCCGTCGTTTTCTCATACATTATTATGTAACGGCAAGGACCTTCGCCCCGTGAGCTCAGCTATAACCCCATATTTTCGACTTTTTATACTTATCATCATCGTGTCTCTTGCCGGTTGTTCGTCGGCACCAAGTCAACAAGAACAAACAGACTTTACCAGTGAAACAAACTTAAGTGATCCTAGAGATCCATTTGAAGCTATCAACAGACCTTTTTGGACTTTTACTTGGGATTATGTCGATAAGTATATTGCTAAACCCTCATCAGAAGTTTACACAACTTATACCCCACCATTTCTACGTACAGGCTTATATAATATAGCGTTAAATTTAAACGAGCCAGCTAGTATTATAAATAATGTTTTACAGCTTAAATTTGAAGCAGCAGCAAAAAATACCGGCAGGTTTGTGCTTAATTCAACCATAGGTCTCTTTGGTTTTTATGATCCCGCCAGTGATTTTGATTGGTCAGGAGAGCAAGAAGAGTTTGGCGAGGTACTTGGTAGTTACGGGGTGGGCGATGGCCCCTATATTGTTATTCCAGGTTTAGGTCCAAGCTCAGTTAGAGAAGAGGTAGGTGATTATGTTGACAGTCTGTATTGGCCCATGGTTGTTATTGATTTTTGGCCGAACCTTGCTCGCTTAGGCATATTAGCCTTGGAGAAAAGGGCGGCAGTTCGAGATCAAGAACAGCTTGTTGCTGAATCTGAGGATCCCTATGAGTTTATTAAAAACGCCTACTTTCAAAACATGAATTATAAGCTTTTTGACGGCAACCCACCCATCATAATTAATGAAGCGGAAGAAGCCGAAATAGATGCCTTACTCGATGAGTTTGATGATATGGACTAGTTCATATTATTTCAGAGAATAAATAAAATAAACGAGTACCTATGCTGATAACAATTTGGTAGAATTGCGGCAATTTTTTTAGATACACTATATTGGAATAATTAAATGAATATTATTGAAGGTTCGTTTGAAGCAAAAGGCAAAAAATTTGCTATTGTAGTATCACGTTTTAATCACTTTATTGTTGATAGTCTATTAGCAGGCGCAATTGATGCGCTTAAACGTCATGGTAATGTTAATGATGACGATATTACTGTCGTTCGTGTACCGGGTGCATATGAGTTACCGCTAGCAGCTAAAAAAATTGCTAAAAAAGGCGAAGCTGATGCCATTATTGCTATTGGTGCGGTAATTCGTGGTGGCACTCCACATTTTGATTTCGTGGCTGGTGAATCTAACAAAGGTTTAGCACAAGTTTGTTTAGACTGTGAAATCCCTGTTTCATTTGGTGTGATTACTACAGACTCGATTGAACAAGCTATTGAACGAGCTGGTACTAAAGCTGGTAACAAGGGTGCTGAAGCAGCTCTTGGCGCATTAGAAATGGTTAATGTATTAGCTAAAATTTAATTTTTAAACTTAATTCTCAACATAAGAAAAGTGGAAACATATTGTGAAACCGTCTCCTAGAAGAAAAGCCCGTGAGTTGGCCGTACAAGCAATCTATTCATGGCAAGTTAGTCAAAACGTAGTAAATGATATTGAAGTTAATTTTATTGCCGATAACAGCAAGCGTCGGTTTGATATTGAATATTTTCAATTGTTATTACGTGGTGTTACCGCAAATATTAGTGATATAGATGCAGCAATTTCGCCGTATGTAGACCGTCCACTTAATGATATAGATCAAGTGGAAAAGGCGATATTGCGTGTGGCAGTGTTTGAACTAAAAGACTGCACTGATGTGCCTTATCGCGTAGTGATAAACGAAGCTATAGAGTTAGCTAAGTCATTTGCAGCTGATGATAGCCATAAGTTTGTTAACGGTGTTTTAGATAAAACCGTAAAGTTAATTCGTCCTGAAGAATAACCTATTAGTAGCAACTTATTAGTACCAATTTATTAGCAACTAAAGGCTTAGCATGAAAGAGTTCGAGTTAATTAAGCATTTTTTCACCAAACAAAAAGTAAAACGTAAAGACGTTGAGCTTGGTATTGGTGATGATTGTGCGGTTTTAGCACCTATTGAGAATCAAAATATTGTGGTAACGACAGATACACTCGTAGCTGGCGTACACTTTCCATTTGAGACTAGCCCTAGAGCTATTGGCCATAAGGCGGTTGCGGTAAATTTGTCTGATATTGCTGCCATGGGAGCTAAGCCAAGTTGGTTATCTTTAGCGTTAACACTACCTGATGTCGATGAAGCCTGGTTAAATGAGTTTTGTGAAGGTGTCTTTGAACTATGTGAGTTTTATAATGTAGAACTCATCGGTGGAGATACCACGCAAGGGCCATTAAGTATTACTATTACCGCACAGGGATTAACCCCTCAAGGCAGTTACTTGTCACGGTCTGGTGCTAAGGCCGGTGATTGGCTTTATGTTACCGGTGAGCTTGGTGATGCTGCTTTAGCTTTACAGCAAATTACCGGTAAAGTTGAAATTGAGCCTCAGTTTACCAATATCATCCGAAATAAGCTTGATTATCCAAAGCCAAGAGTTTTAGCAGGGCAAACATTACGTGAATATGCTTCAGCAGCGATAGATCTTTCTGACGGATTGATTGCTGATCTGGGACATATATGCCAAGCATCCAATGTAGGTGCAAATGTAGTGCTTGATGCTTTACCTCTCTCTACCATCCTACGTGATAGTTTACTTTCCGATGATGCTATCGCATTGGCACTGTCGGGTGGAGATGATTACGAGCTTTTGTTCACCGTATCCGAAGATAATAAAGTAGGAATGGAGACGGCAATGTCTCATGCTGGTACTCCTGTTACTTGTATAGGGCAACTGAATGCCTCCCAAACAATCTCTACAACCTTGAACAATAAGCCTATTCCTATTAACACTGCAGGCTTCGAGCATTTTTCCGAATAGTGTTTTTAAGTAATTTACTAATCAATCACCAATAAACCATTAACAAATTAAGTATTTAATTATATGTCAGGTAAAAACACACAGGTTAATTTTAACCTTGCTAATCCAATTCAGTTTTTAGCTTTAGGTTTTGGCAGTGGTTTAGCACCAAAAGCTCCTGGAACTTTTGGTACGCTTGCTGCCGTGCCACTATTTTTACTTATGAGTGGCTTAACGCCTTTAACCTATGCCTTATTAGTCTTAGTGGTGTGTATCTCGGGTATTTATATCTGTGGCAAAGCGGCAAGTGATGTTGGTGTTCACGATCATGGTGCTATTGTTTGGGATGAATTTGCTGGGTTTTTTATCACGATGTTTATGGTTCCAGTGAGTTGGCAGAGTGTCTTAGTCGGCTTTGTTTTATTTAGAATATTTGATATTGCTAAACCTTGGCCAATATCAATAGCAGATAAAAAACTAGCCGGTGGTTTTGGTATCATGTTTGATGATGTACTAGCGGGCCTCTGTGCTCTCGCTATCATGCATCTTATTTTCTAATTTATTGATCCCTTATTTATTATTAATCTTTATCATACGGTAAAGGCTAATATTTCAGTTAATCCTGCATTATTTTTCATCTTTCTTTACTTTAGAACAATAGTAATTTCACCACATTTACGCTACGTTTAAAGCTAGGTCATAAGTGCCGGTAATGTTGGTTAATAAATTTGATAGCAAAATATTTAGTCCTCTTACTTGTTTTTATCAGTACTTGCCCTCAGGTCTATTATTAAGTGACACATTATCAACTAGGTAAAATAGTCATTTAGATAAAATAGTCATTAAGTAACAGTAAAAAAGGAATACCTATGAAAATAAATCTTTCTGGTCATCATGTAGAAGTTAATGATTCAATCAAAGAGCATATCGAAGAAAAATTCTCTAAAATTGCCAACCACTTTCCAACATTAATATCACTAGACGTAATTGTTTCTAAAGAACATCATAAATATCAAGTCGAGTTAACGACAAACTATGAAGGTGGACGCATTTCAGCTACCGGCTTAGATGGTGTTATGTACCCGGCTATTGCCAATGCAGCAAAAAAACTCGATGCAGCCCTTAAACATAGAAAAGGGCAATTAAAAGCCAATATACACACCAAACCAGGTGCGACGACTCCTGAAATTGCCCATGAAAAGGTGCAAGAGATGAACCTGTCATAATTCTCCTATAATCCTATAATCTTCAAACTATAAAAGCTGTTGAACCTTGTTCGCAGCTTTTTTTTATAAAATTTCTAAGTTTTTGCTAATTGGTACAAATAATTACTGCATTGCAGACTCGCTGTGTAATAATCAAAGCCATTAATATTTAAAGCATTAACCTCACAAGGAATTTTTTGATGCTCAAACGCTTTCTAAAACAATCCAATGTCTGTCAAATAACAACGAGTAAACTCGCAATACTTGGACTTTTATCTCTTACACTTACTGCTTGTGGCAAAGAAGAGGTTAAGGTGAAACCACCAGCACCAGCGGTATCGGTCTACTCAATTAAAGCACAACCCATTGGCGGATATCGCGAGTTTGTTGCCCGCACAGAAGCTTTTAAAGAAGCCGACTTACGCGCACGTGTTGAAGGTGAGTTAATTGAACGCCATTTTAGAGAAGGCAGTAATGTTGAAAAGGGACAAGTATTATTAAAAATTGACCCAGCAGCATACCAGGCCGCCTTATCAGCAGCCAAAGCTGACTTAAGCTCTAGAATCTCAGGCGAAGAAAATGCTCAGCGTAACTTGAAACGAGCTAATGACCTTATTGATGATGGTTATATTTCTCAATCTGATTATGACCGTTTAACGACGGAAGAGTCGCAAGCTAAATCAGCCGTTAAAGCTGCAGAAGCATCACTTGAAAAAGCGGAACTTGATTTAAGTTATACCACAATCACAGCGCCTTTTAGCGGTCGAATTGGTAAGGTAAATTATAACGTTGGTAATATTGTTGGTCCAACAAGTAACCCCTTAGCAACCTTGATTATCAGTGACCCAATTTTTGTAAGTTTTCAGGTTGAAGAGAGTTTCTATATTACTTACTTACAAGAACATCAGGGTGCAAGAACTGCCAAGGAAGCTGAATTTGAGCTATCTCTACGCTTGCCAAATAATACTGAATATCCAGAAAAGGGTCAGTTAAACTTTTCTGATACTAAAATTGCCCAAGGTATGGGTACCGTTGAATTGAGAACCGTTTTCCCTAACCCTCATAATATTATTTTACCAGGGCTATTTGTTACCTTGATTGTTGAAACGTTAGATAAAGAGGAAATGGCGTTAATACCACAAGCAGCAGTACAAGAAAATCAGCAAGGTAAATTTGTCTTAGTTGTCGGAGCAGATAATAAGGTTAAACAGCGTCACGTTGTCTTAGGGCGAAGAATTAATGCTATGTGGGTTGTTGAAAAAGGCGTTGCTATTGGTGAAAAAGTGATAGTCGAAGGCTTACAAAAAGTTCGAGCTGGTGTGGAAGTAAATGGTGTTATTAAGCATGTTGACCCACTTACTGGTACCATCTCAGATATTAATGATAAAGCGACAAATTCTGCAAAAGCTAACGATGCCAATATTAGCCCAAGCGCAGCAGTCGATAAGTAAAAAAGGACGATTTTATGATCAGTAAAACTTTTATCAATCGCCCTAAGTTTGCGTTTGTAATCTCTATTGTTATCACGCTTGCCGGCTTAATTGCCATGAGTGTGTTACCAGTAAATATGTATCCAGAAATAACACCACCTCAAGTTCAAATCTCTGCCGTCTATCCTGGGGCTAGTGCTCAAATTGTTGAAGAGTCGGTTATCAGGCCTATTGAAGAACAGGTCAATGGCGTAGAAGATATGATGTATATCGAATCTTCCGCATCAAATAATGGTACTGCAGTTATTACAGTATTTTTTAAAGTTGGTACTGATGGTGATATTGCCCAAGTAAATGTGCAAAACAGAGTCGCCTTAGCAACTAGCTCATTACCTTCAGAGGTAACCCGTCAAGGGGTTGATGTTAAGAAAAAGTCTAGTTCAATGTTGTTAGGCATTAACTTGTATTCTGAGCAAGAAGGTATTGACCAACTCTTTTTAAGTAATTATGCCTCTAACTATTTAACTGAACCGTTAGGTCGTATCGAAGGTGTTGCCTCAGCAGAAATTATGGGTGAAATGACCTACAGTATGCGTGTTTGGTTAAACCCGGAACGCATGGCATCTTTAAGTATTACTGTCACTGAAGTTCAGCAAGCATTACAAGAGCAGAATATGATAGTTGCTGCTGGTAAGTTCGGGGCTAGCCCATCGTTACCTAGCCAACAATTTGAGTACTCTATTCAAGCCAAAGGGCGTTTACAAACACCGGAAGAATTCGGCCAAACGATAATTCGCGCTCAGCTCAACGGTAACTTTATCCGTTTAGGTGATATTGCTCGTTTAGAGTTAGGTGCAGAAGATTATTCAACCCAAGCAAGATTAAATGGTAAAGAAACTGCCTTTCTTGTTATCTACCAGCTACCTGATGCTAATGCCACAGAAGTTGCTTCGTTAGTAAAAGCTGAAATGGAAATACTTTCTCAGCGTTTCCCTGATGGTTTAGAGTATGTTATCCCCTACGATACCACTAAATTTATCGACCGCTCCATTGAAGAAGTTATGGTTACCCTCTTTCAAGCGATAGCTTTAGTAATATTAGTGGTGTTTTTATTCCTGCAAAACTGGCGTGCCACCATCATTCCAACACTAGCAATCCCAGTGTCACTCATTGGTACTTTTGCCTTTATGATATTGATGGGTTATTCAATTAACACCATTACCTTATTTGGTTTAGTTCTTGCTATCGGTATTGTGGTAGATGATGCCATTATCGTGATAGAAAATGTTGAACGTATCTTAAAAGAAGAGCAGTTACCCATTAAAGAAGCGGTCACAAAAGCGATGGAGCAAGTCTCTGGACCTATTATCGCTACGACATTGGTACTGTTAGCTGTTTTTGTTCCTGTGGCCTTTATGCCGGGTATTACTGGGGAATTATATAAACAATTTTCAGTCACTATTTCATTTGCTGTGTTAATTTCGTCACTGAATGCCTTAACCCTAAGTCCTGCACTTTGTGTCGTGTTATTAAGTGCTGAAAAAATGAAACCCATTTCCTGGTTAGTGCCATTTGAACGCCTTATTACTAAGGTCACTGGCACCTATACCAAAGCCGTTGGTTTCTTGCTTAAGCGACTAGCTCGCGTAGGTCTTTTTGTCGGCTTAATGTTTATTGGTGCTGGTTGGTTAACAACTTCGGTACCAACAGCCTTTTTACCGGCTGAAGACCAAGGCTATCTATTTGTCGATGTGCAACTACCTGATGCCGCGTCAAGTAATCGTACACAAGCGGTAATGGATAAGATCACACCACTGATATTAAACGACGCAGCTGTTGATGATATTATTACCGTGTCAGGTTATTCACTACTTGGTGGTGCTGGCTCAAATAATGGTCTGGCAATTATTCTCCTTAAAGACTGGGAAGAGCGTACCGCGCCTGAATTAGGGCTAAAGCAGTTAATCCCACGATTAATGGGGCAATTATGGACTATGCCTGATGCGCAAATTATGGTGTTTAACCCGCCGCCTATTCCTGGCCTTGGTAATAGTTCAGGCTTTGAATTTAAATTGCAAGACAGTGAAGGTAGAGATCCTGCTGCGTTAGCACAAGTGATGAACGGACTCATATATGAGGCGAATCAACGACCTGAATTAACACGGGTATTTAGTACCTTTAGAGCTAATGTTCCGCAATACTTTTTAGAGGTTGACCGTAATAAAGCCAAAGCTCAAGGTGTCTCTTTATCTGATATATTCTCGACTTTGCAAGCGCAATTAGGCTCTTTATATATTAATGACTTTAGTCAATTTGGCCGAACCTATCGTGTCACTATACAAGCTGAAAGTCAGTATCGAAAAGACCCATCAGATTTACGTTATTACTTTGTCCGTAATAAAGATAATGAAATGGTGCCACTAACGACTTTAGCAACGATTAAGCCTATTTTAGGGCCAACAACCATTAGTCACTTTAACTTATATCGTAGTGCGAGTATCACAGGTAATGCTGCGCCGGGTTATTCATCAGGACAGTCTATTGATGTTATGGAAGAGCTAGCGAGCAAATTGCCACAAGGTTATATCTATGAATGGTCGGGACAGTCTAAACAAGAATTAGAAGCGGGCAATTTAGCACCTATTTTATTTGGTTTAGCTATTCTATTCGTTTACTTATTCTTAGTGGCACAATATGAAAGTTGGACTATTCCATTTTCAGTATTAGCCGCGGTACCGTTAGCGCTCTTTGGTTCAATGCTGGCACTTTATACTGTTGGCATGGCAAATAACATCTATGCGCAAGTTGGCTTGGTATTATTGATAGGTCTGTCCACTAAGACCGCCATCTTGATTGTCGAATTCGCCATGGAGCAAAGGGCGGCGGGAGAGACCATTATGAATGCAGCACTTAATGCGGCTAGAATGCGTTTTCGTGCGGTATTAATGACAGCTTTTTCTTTTATTCTCGGTGTATTACCGCTGGTATTTGCAACGGGTGCCGGTGCGGGTAGTCGGGTCTCGCTCGGTATCACGGTACTATCGGGTATGATCGCCGCGACGCTGTTTGGTACTTTACTGGTGCCTTACTTCTATTTAGTGATTCAGCGTATGCGAGAAAAAATTAAAGGCAATCCAGATGTTAGCTAAAGGTTTTACCACCTGATAACACCAAAAAGGGCACATACTATATATAAATAGTATGTGCCCTTTTTATTTGTTTGCTAAAAGCCTAACGATAAATGCTAAAGCAACTAACAATCGATGATAATGACTATTTAGTATCTATTCAGCAAAACCTTTATTTAGGTATTAGTTTAGGCGCTACTCTGACTCTTGCGATACTTCTGCTTCTTCAAGTTTAGCTCTATCGGCTTTTGATACATACTTAGGTTTATTACTGGTATGTAACTTTGAATTCATTTTTTTTACTTTCTTTTTCAAAATATTGTTCATCTTCTTTTTTCTATTCATCTTATAATCTCTACATATATACTTAAAATTATTCTAGCTATTCTTATAGAAAAATAACTACTACAAACATCAATGGCAAGTAAGGGTACAACACCGTCGGCTTTAATGAATTAGCCATATACTCGGCAATAAGTGCCTTGCTAGTTGGTCGGTTCATTTGCCACTGTTTATACATTAAATAGGGTTTAGTCGACTCACTTGTCTGTTCAGCCTCATTTAGCGCTAATTTATCTTCTATCGCTATTATCGCATTTGCGGTACGACACTGAAAGGTTTTCCAAATACCTTCTTGCAACCAAAGCACAGCTAATAGCAGTAAGGCAACAAGCGCCGTCAAAGAAAAGGTGAAGGACAACAAGGTGATAGCGGTGGCAACTAGCTTGATAATTAAGGCATAATTTTCATAACTTTCATGATTGTTATGCAAGGTTTGCCATTGCTGAAGTAATAACTGTTTTGAAACTGTGGTCATAGGGCTGAATACCATTGTTCTAATGTACTGGGGTTGAGCAAAAATTACTGTTATTATGCGCGCATTATCTTTCTCTTTAAAGTTATCTTGGCTTTACATTGAAATTTTTCTTATCTTTTGGCTTAGCGCTTAGCTAGGCAATATAAACCAGAGGCGTTTATTTTGAGTACTAATTCAACTACATCATCGTTAGCTTTTTCTTCATTAAGCTTAAAACAGGATCTAGTTAAAAACTTATCGTCCCTTGGCTATGAGAAAATGACACCCATTCAAGCTAAAACCTTACCTGAATTGCTTAAGGGAAAAGATGTTATTGGCGAAGCTAAAACGGGCTCAGGCAAAACGGCGGCTTTTGGTTTAGCATTACTTAACAAACTAGAAGTTAAAAAGTTTCGCATTCAATCTATGGTAATTTGTCCAACTCGTGAACTGGCTGATCAAGTTGCGAAAGAGTTGAGAAAACTAGCACGTGGTATTCACAATATTAAAATATTGACACTTTGTGGCGGCACACCGTTTGGTCCACAAATTGGTTCTTTAGAGCATGGAGCACATGTTATTGTTGGTACCCCAGGTCGTCTTGAAGAACACGTTATAAAAGGCACCTTACAATTAGATAACTTAAACTTATTAGTGCTTGATGAAGCTGACCGTATGCTAGAGATGGGCTTTCAAGCGGCACTTGATAATATTATTGGACGTACACCACTTGACCGTCAAACGTTACTTTTCAGTGCCACGTTTCCTGAGCAAATCAAGTCTATTAGCGAAAGTATCATGACCGATCCGGTGATGGTGAAAATCGCTTCTAGTGAAGATCAATCAACTATCAGTCAAAAGTTCTTTAAAGTAAGTGATGATGACAGTCGCCTAGATGCGTTACGTTTATTATTACTAGATCAACAAGTTGAATCGACCGCTATTTTTTGTAATACCAAAAAAGAAACTAAACAAGTTGCTGACGCCTTACATTTTGATGGCTTTAGCGTGTTAGCTTTACATGGCGATTTAGAGCAGCGTGATAGAGATCAAACCTTATTACGCTTTGCCAACAAAAGTGCTTCAATTCTTGTCGCTACTGATGTTGCTGCCCGTGGCTTGGATATTGATAGTTTAGATTTAGTTATTAATTATCATATTGCCCGCGATAGTGAAGTACACGTTCATAGAATTGGCCGAACAGGTCGAGCAGGCAGCACAGGTATTGCTTATTCACTATTTAGTGACAAAGAAAGTTATAAAGTTGGTTTACTTGAAGATTACCTTGAAGCTGTTATCACGCCTGAGCCGTTGCCTTCATCAGCTGTACTTGGTTATGAACGTCCACAAGCTAAAATGGCAACCATTCAAATTGATGGCGGTAAAAAGCAAAAAGTTAGAGCTGGAGATATTTTAGGTGCACTTACTGGTGATAATGGCATTAAAGGCTCAGAAGTTGGTAAAATTTCGGTACTTGATAACAAAGCCTATGTAGCTGTTACTAAAGGCGCGTTAAATTTAGCATTGCGAAAGATAACTAAAGGGAAAATGAAAGGGCGTACCTTCAATGCACGTCACTTAACTTTTTAATAAGCTAACGTCTAAATTAAAAGCTAGATGAAAAAAGTTAAATGAAAAAAGCCTACCAAGAGCTGCTTGTCAACAAGCAGCTCGATTTTGATGCCGCTCAAACACAAGCTGTTGATGCTTTAGTTTTACTATCTGAACAGCTAATTGAGCGACAGGAATCACCCAAAAAATTTAAAAAATCCATTCCAGGTATATACTTTCACGGCCGAGTTGGTCGCGGTAAAACCATGCTAATGGATTTATTTTATCAGCACTTACCGATAAAAAATAAGAAACGCATCCATTTCCATCACTTTATGGAAAGTGTTCATCAGCAACTAGCCCAATTAACCGGAAAATCTGAGCCCCTTAACCATATAGCGAAAGCATGGGCAAAAAATATTGAGCTGTTATGTTTCGATGAGTTTTTTGTTAGTGATATTGCTGATGCTATGCTACTTAGCGGCCTGTTCTCTGCACTGTTTGCTCAAGGTGTCACGCTTGTTGCTACTTCTAATTGTCGCCCGGAGCAGCTCTATCGTAATGGCTTACAACGAGAGCGTTTTTTACCAACCATTGCCTTGATCAACCAATACTGTCATGTTGTTTCTATTGATGGCGATGTGGATCATAGACTTAGTAAACTCGCTAAAAACGGCAATTATAACAACTATTTCTTACTTGCTAACCAAGGTGACCGTAAACTAATTACTCGCTATAAAAGCTTAACCAAGAGCGATCATTTAGTTGCTGGTGTGATAGAAATTAATCACCGACCGTTAAGCTATTTAGCTCAAAGTGAGGATGTCATATTCTTTGATTTTTTTGCGCTCTGTTCAGGTCCTCGCAGTCAACGAGACTATATGGCGCTTGCTAAAGACTTCACCACAGTATTTATTACCAATGTACCGCAATTTTCAGGTAAATTAGTACCCGCTGTTTTTTCAGGTGTTGAAGACAGTTATCAACGCAGTGGCGTATTAATGGGCGACTTACAGCAACTTGATGATGAAGCGAGAAGATTTATTGCTCTTGTTGATGAGTTCTACGACCAAAATGTTAACTTAATCGTAAGTGCGCAGGTTGATATATTTGAGCTTTATCAGGGGCAACAACTGGCCTTTGAATTTGAGCGTTGCCAGTCTCGCTTAATTGAAATGCAAAACAGTTAACCATCTTCCTCGGAAAGAAAAAGCTAATAACTAGTCAAATTGACTAATTAACTTATATTTTTTTAGTTCCTATATATTGATTTTCACCCATCCTTTTGATATTTATATAAAAATAAACTTGGCACTATGCTTGTAACATCATTTAGGTAATCGTTATCAATAGACAGGATAATGGAAAAATAACTCCGTTAACTTTAATTTCATAAGGACAGAATTATGACATATTTTCACTACACCTTAATCGCTAGTGCGTTTACGGTATCACTTGCATCATCGACGGCATTTTCCCACGAATCATGTAATGTCGATTTATCGGCGGGCTTCACTATTAACACTAACTCGATTGAGTTTTTACAAGATGAAGGTGAGAATGATGGCAAGCAGCGCAGCTTATACAAAATTATCGAGGGTAAAAAACTTTTAATCGACAGTCAGAATATTGAGCTAACCGATACTCAGCAAGCTCTATTGCAAAAATATGATGAAAAAATCCGCCAGCTAGTACCACAAGTGAGAAGTGTTGCCATTGAAGGTGTTGATTTGGCAGTTGATGGGGTTAATCTTGCCTTTAATGCTCTATTGGGTGAAGGCAATAGCGTTGCAGCTGATTTGACCAAAGAGCTAACACTAATTAGAGCACAAGTTATCGATAAACTATCCATTGAAAATGGCATATCTGTTGGTGTTGATGGCTTAGAGAGTGAAGAGTTACTTGGTAAAGATTTTGACCAACGTATTGAGTCTGCAATTGAAAAAGCGGTATTAAACTCTATGGGCAGTATCATGATTGCTGTAGGCCGACAAATGATGGCAGCAGACGGTGATGGACAAAATTTTGAGACTCGTATGGAAGATTTTGGCGATACAATAGAAAGAGAAATGACCGTACGAACTGCTCAAATTGAAAAAAAGGCACAAGCACTTTGTCTCAGTATTGCTGAAGTGGATGCGTTAGAAGAGCAACTTAAAGGGCAAATTAAGCCACTTGCTGATACTAATGTGTTTACTGTGACAGTTGAGTATTATGAAGACGACAACCATGCTAGCGCAAAGTAACTGTTAAGATACTAAAGCAAATCATATGATTTGAAGACCTAGCACTGGTATAATTTCTGGGTCTTTTTTATCTTCATATTTAGTGAAACATGCACGCTGTCCATAAATTACATCAATACCGTAAAAGCATCAGTACCACCACTTATAAAGCACGAGGACAGCGCGTAATACGCTGCCCACTTTGCCAGCTAGCCCAGCAGTTTTGTATATGTGAGTTATCTCCAAGTAAACAGCAAGTGCAGACAACGGCAGGGTTTTTACTACTCTATTACGACACAGAAGTAATGAAGCCGAGTAATACTGGTAAACTTATTGCTGATCTTATTCCCGATACCTTTGCTTTTTTATGGTCTAGAACCCAAGAAAATCCAGAATTATTAACCGTGCTTAATGATGAAAAGTGGTTTCCATTAGTGGTCTTTCCGCAAGAGTATGCTGATGATGACCGTCAAGTTTTTAGCAACAAGGTTATTTGTCCGGAAGGTAAAAGACCGCTCTTTATTATGCTTGATGGCAGTTGGCGTGAAGCAAAAAAAATGTTTCGTAAAAGTCCTTATTTAGACCGTTTTCCTATGGTGTCCTTTGATGCTAAAACGGCTGTTGAAGCTGTTGCCAGTCTTTGTCAAAGTGAAAGTAATAATCAATTATCACCTGTTGGTCAAGACTCACGTTATACGGTAAGAAAAACCGAGCTTGAACATCAATTTTCCACTGCCGAGGTTGGTGCTAGAGTGTTAGCTATGCATGGCGAAACGAATAACGCTCATTTACTGGATTTGTGGTTCGATGTCTTTAACTTCCAATATCAAAAAAGTGTCTGTCAGCGAACTAAAGGCAATGTAAATGCAATGGAGAACTATCAAAGCTTCCTAGCAAAGACCTATGGCTAATTCTTCAGAAAATTTCTGAGCAAAGTCCGGTACAACGTTCTCAATAGAGTAAGAACAAATTGATCTGTTAATTATGAGTAGTCTGTATTTACAGTTAACGTTAAGGTAAACATGAGCTTAGCAGGACCTTGTAAATATTAGTTTGCAAGTGTTTGCTTAGCTTGTACTTTTTTCATTTCTTTAAAGCTAGCACTTAGCTAACTAAAGTCTTAAGTTAAGATTATTCTATGCACTGTTAGCAAATAATAATTACAAAGGCTTGTTATGACAATTAAAGAAATCCCACTCATTATCAACGGTGAGAAAGTTCGCTCTCAAACCGATACTTGGTTAGATGTATTAAACCCTGCTACCCAAGAAGTGGTTGCTCGAGTACCTGTGGCTACCCGTGAAGAAGTTGCAGCTGCCGTTGCTAGTGCTGAGCAAGCGTTTAAAAGCTGGTCAAAGGTTTCTTTAACCAATCGTATGCGTATTATGCTGAATTTTCAGCACTTGGTCCGTGAACATAGCCAAGAACTAGCTGAATTAGTAACCCTAGAGCATGGTAAAACCTTACCTGATGCTGAAGGCGAAGTAGGGCGCTCACTGGAAGCCATTGAAAATGCATGTTCAATTACCCGTCTGCAACTAGGTGAAATGGCCAACAATGCCGCTACAGGTATTGATACTTATACGCTAAATAAACCACTTGGTGTTGGTGTTGGCATTACCGCCTTTAACTTCCCGTTAATGTTGCCAGCTTTTATGTTTCCACCCGCCATTGCTTGCGGTAATACTTTTGTATTAAAACCGTCTGAGCAAGCCCCGTCATCAACCATACGCTTTGTTGAACTGGCATTAGAAGCAGGTATTCCACCAGGCGTACTTAATGTTATCCATGGTGGACCTGATGCAGTTAACCAACTTATTGAAAGTGATGCGGTAAAAGCCGTATCATTTATTGGCTCTACTGCGGTAGGTACCCATGTTTATAATCTTGCCAGCAAACACGGTAAACGTGCTCAAGCTATGATGGGCGCGAAAAACCATATGGTGATCATGCCTGATGCTAATAAAGACCGAGCAATCAATGATCTATTAGGCTCAGCTTTTGGCGCTGCTGGTCAACGCTGTATGGCAAATCCGGTAACTATACTTGTCGGTGAAGCACGTGAGTGGTTACCTGAAATTGTTGAACGCGCCAAGTTAATGAAAGTAGGCCCAGGCACACAACGCGATGCTGATTTAGGTCCGGTAGTATCGCCACAAGCTAAAGCACGTATAATTAGTTTGCTTGACTCTGGTGTAGCTCAAGGCGCGGAATTACTTGTTGATGGAAGAAATTGCCAAGTGGATGGCTACCCTAAGGGAAATTTTGTTGGTCCAACATTATTTAGTAAAGTCACTACCGATATGGACATTTATACGCAAGAAATTTTTGGTCCTGCTTTATGTGTTTTAGAAGCGGATAGCTTAGATGAAGCGATAGCAATTATTAATGCTAACCCTAATGGTAATGGTACTTCATTATTTACTTCATCTGGTTGGGCAGCGCGAAAGTTTGAAAATGATGTTGATGTCGGCCAAGTAGGTATTAATGTTCCTATCCCAGTACCTGTTGCCTTCTTTAGCTTTACCGGCTCTCGTGGTTCAAAATTAGGGGACTTAGGACCTAATGGTAAACAAGTTGTTAGCTTTTGGACTTACACTAAGTCAGTGACGGCTCGCTGGTTTGAGCCGGACCATCAAGATGGCTCAACCATTCATACCACCATTAGCATGAAGTAATAGCAGCTACTGGACTGAACTGAATTTAACTTCTTTTAAGTAAGTCGTATCAGTAAAACTAAAAAGGGTCACTATTTACATAGTGACCCTTTTTCTATGTCATCAAAGTTTTAATTACAGTATTGAATTAATTAGTACTTTAAATGAAAACGGTTAGTGCAGTATTCTGGCGCGAATAGTGCCATCAATTTGTTTTAATTCTTTAAGTGCTTGTTCACTGTCTTGAGAATCAATATCGATAACCACATAACCAATTTTGTCATCTGTTTGTAAATATTGTGCGGCAATATTAATATTGTGCTCTGCAAATGCTTGGTTGATTTTAGTCAATACACCAGGTTGGTTATGGTGAATATGCAATAAGCGACTTGTGCCTGTTTGACCAGGGATAGAGTGATCAGGTAAGGAAACTTCAGGGAAGTTAACTGCAGATAAACTCGAGCCATTATCTGAATACTTAGCCAGCTTGGTTGCTACTTCTAAACCGATATTTGCTTGTGCTTCTTTGGTACTACCACCAATATGTGGTGTTAAGATAACATTATCAAAACCGCGTAAAGCCGAGATAAACTCATCATCATTACTCTTTGGCTCAACAGGGAAAACATCAATAGCAGCCCCCGCTATTTTTTTACACTCTAAAGCTGCCGCTAAAGCATCGATATCAACCACAGTACCACGAGAAGCATTAATAAAAATCGCCCCATCTTTCATGGCTGAAAATTGTGCTTGCGCAATCATATTTTGAGTTTGTACTGTTTCAGGGACATGTAAACTAACCACGTCAGCTTCTGCAAGCAACGCATTTAGCGTCGGAGATTGGCTGGCATTACCAAGTGGTAATTTCGTTTCGACGTCATAAAATCGCACTCTCATGCCTAAGGTCTCGGCCAAAATACCTAATTGCATGCCGATATGGCCGTATCCAACAATACCGAGTACTTTACCACGCGCTTCGACTGAGCCAACAGCCGATTTAAACCATTCTCCGCGATGTGCTTTGGCACTTTTCTCAGGAATACCACGAAGTAATAATAGCGCTTCACCAATGACTAACTCAGCCACAGAACGAGTATTTGAAAAGGGCGCGTTAAAAACGGGAATGCCGCGATTTTGTGCCGCTTTTAAATCAACTTGGTTGGTGCCAATACAAAAACAACCAATAGCCACTAATTTGTTGGCGTGACTAAGTACTTTCTCGGTTAATTGTGTACGTGAACGGATACCAATAAAGTGCACATCGGCAATTTTCTCAATTAAATCACTTTCAGATAGCGAGGTTTTTAGCGATTCAATATTTGAATAGCCTTTTGATTTTAATTCTTCAAGAGAGCTTGGGTGCAAGCCTTCAAGTAATAAAATCTTAATTTTGTCTTTTGCTAATGAATTTTTGTTGGTAATGGTCATAAACTGGTTTCGCTTATCCTGAGTTAAAGGTCAATACACTTTTGTTTAGATGGCTAGATATCTAAAATAGAAGTTTAACATAGCATATAGTGTATAGACTCTAAAGAACTTATTAAGCATATTTAGGGATAAATATGCTTAATAGTGAATATTTTTTTTAAAAGGATAGGGGGGGGGATTATTGGATTACTTTAATACCATCACTGCTGCCTAGTACTAGTATGTCAGCACCACGAAGTGCAAATAAACCATTAGTTACCACACCGACAATAGCATTAATTTGGCTTTCTAGTGCTTTTGGATCAAGGATTACGAGGTTATGAACATCAATAATAACGTTGCCATTGTCTGTGACCACACCTTGACGATAAACAGGATCACCACCTAGCTTAACCATTTCACGGGCAACGTAGCTACGGGCCATGGGAATAACTTCAACAGGTAAGGGAAAGTTACCTAAGACCTTTACTTGCTTTGAGTCATCGGCAATACAAATGAATTTTTTAGCTACCGCAGCAACGATTTTTTCACGAGTTAATGCGGCGCCGCCACCCTTGATCATGGCCATATGACGTGTGATTTCATCAGCACCATCAACATAGACATCTAAGACATCAACACTGTTTAAATCAAACACTTCAATACCGTGCGCTTCTAGACGTTTAGTTGATTCTTGTGAGCTTGAAACGGCACCGGCGATTTTATCTTTCATGGTAGCAAGACCATCAATGAAAAAATTAACGGTTGAACCCGTACCAACGCCAACGATAGTATCGTTTTCAATAAATTCTAACGCCTTGATGGCGGCTGCGTTTTTCATTTCATCTTGAGTCATGTTATATGCCTTATTCGCAAAAACTTGCTATTAAAGTAAGCTTAAATGGCCTTTTAATGGCCTTAAAAAAGGCAATTATAACACTAAATAATCTGATAGTTATACCGGGGAAAAGGCTTTTAATGCGACTGATTCGACAAGCACTATAATTGCAATTAGCTTTGTCGGCTAAAGGTTACTTTAACCAATGGTTTTATTTGTAGGGGACGTTTTACTAAGTTTTAATAAAAGTTTTCAAGCCATTTTTTATTGTTAAAAATCGCTATGTTTATCACCTTTTATATAAATACTTACTATTGTGCTATCAGGAAAATAATTTTCTTGGCGTTTGGCAAAAGCTAACATTATACGTTGATTCTCAGGCATAGGCCTATTAAGCAAATAGAGCATTAACTGATGATCTGAAGATAGTGCTTTTTTTATCGAGTCTTTATTATTCGCACTAAAGTTACTCTGGCTAAAATCATTAGTATAGTAGTGGTTGTTTTGATTCGTAGGCTTAACTCATGTGGTATTACTATCAATAGGGCAAGTGTGATGGCAACGCGTCGTTTGGCAATAAAATATAATCTGTACTGTTTATTAGTATTATGAAAATACTAGTGTTATTTGAATATCAGGGGATTGGCTTGGACCATAACAAAAAGCTTATAAACTCGATGTTTTTACCACAATGAGTTTACAAGCTTTAGAATGGATAAAGTGTCAACTTTTTAACACTTATTATCAGCATCAATTACTAAGGTCAGATATTACTATTCAGAAACAGAGCGAAGTAGCTCATTTATACCCACTTTGGCTAGCGTTTTAGCGTCAACTTTTTTAACGATAATAGCAGCATATAAGCTGTAGGTACCACAAGCTGATGGTAAGTTACCCGGAACAACAACAGAGCCAGCAGGAACACGACCATAATGCACTTCACCGGTTTCTCTATCGAAAATACGGGTACTTTGGCCGATATAAACGCCCATAGAAATTACTGCGCCTTCTTCGACTATTACACCTTCAACAATTTCAGATCGTGCGCCGATAAAGCAGTTATCTTCAATTATGGTTGGTCCAGCTTGTAGCGGCTCTAATACACCACCAATACCAACACCACCTGATAAGTGCACGTTTTTACCTATTTGTGCACATGAGCCAACGGTAGCCCATGCATCAATCATACAACCTTCATCAACAAATGCGCCGATATTTACAAAGCTTGGCATTACTACAACATTTTTACCAATGAAACTACCGGTGCGAACACTTGCTCCAGGCACTATACGAACACCGTCGGCTTCAAACATAGCTTGAGTATAACCGTCATACTTCATTGGTACTTTATCGAAGAAAGTACTTTCCGCGCCATCAATGACTTTGTTATCCCAGATACGAAACGAAAGTAGCACCGCTTTTTTAAGCCATTGGTTCACCTGCCAGTCGCCATCTACTTTTTCGGCGACACGGGCACTACCATTATTTAATGCAGCTAAAGCATCAAGCACGGCGCTTTTGATTTCACTTGAAACAGTTGCTGGCGTAATGCTGGCTCTTTCTTCAAACGCTTGTTCAATGACACTGGCTAAGTGTTTTAAGTTTGTCATTAGGGAATCCTATTGGTAATTTTTGTTTGTGTTATAAAATGTATATTAAATAAAGCTTAATTAATTTCTTGGGTTAATCGTATGGCTAAATCTTCTTGCTGGTCAGGTGTTAGCGCATCATTTTCTTTGGTCGAGATAGTAAATACATCATCAGCCTTTTCACCAAAGGTAGTTATTTTAGCTGAATGGATATTAATCTGCTCTTTTTGAAAGACTTGACCAATATTCGATAATAGACCCGGTCTATCTAGGGCTATTATTTCAATCATGGTACGATTTTTTACATGTATCTTTATAAAGTTAACACGCAAGGGGACTTTAAATTGTTTGATGTGCCTGGTAAGTTTAGGCTCTGGTAGGTCACAAACGCCCTCTTGGTTTAATTTGTCAACTAAGGCTTGGCTAATCTCTTTGGTGTAGAAGCGCTCTCGTAACGGTTTATTGCGGCTGTCGAGTACAACAAAGGTGTTTACCGTATAGCCAGTTTTCGTGGTAATTATTTTAGCATCATGAATAGATAGCTTCTTGGTATCTAAAAAAGAAACGGTATTGGCAAAAGTATTACTTTTCTCTTTGGTGAAAATAAACACTTCGGTACCACCTCGATAGGGCACAGGGCTAATGAGCACTAGCGGTTTTTCTCTATCGTGTTTAAGTATATTGTGGCATTGTCTTGCTATTTGCTCGGGTGAGTAGCGCAAAAAATAATCTATTTTAAATTCATGCCATAACGCTTTAATAGCTTGCTGATCGATATCGTATTCACTGAGTAAGGCTAATGCTTGCTGTTGATTTTCTCGAATCTTAGAACGTATCTCTACCGGTTTTTCTAAGCCATGACGAAAAGCACTTAAGGTATTAAAGTAGAGTTCTTCCAACAGGTTTGCTTTCCAGTTATTCCAAAGGCTTTCGTTGGTGCCACGCATGTCGGCAACGGTTAAGCAATAGAGGTAGTTTAAGTGCGCCTCATCACGGACAATTTCTCCGAAAGTGCGAATGACATTTTCATCGCTGATATCACGGCGCTGAGCGGTAACTGACATTAATAAATGATGCTCCACTAACCAAGCCACCATATTACTATCGTGTTTACTCATTTGGTGGGACAAGCAAAAGTTCAACGCATCGATAGCGCCTAATTTAGCGTGATTTCCACCACGGCCTTTACCAATATCATGAAAAAATCCGGCCAGGTAAAGCACTTCTGGTTTACGTATTTTTTGCGTTATTTTACTACACAGTGGGAATTTATGATTATGCTCTTTTTGACTGAATTGATGTAAGTTTTTAACTACTCGGTAGCTGTGTTCATCCACTGAATAGGCATGGAACAGATCGAATTGCATCTGACCAACGATATTGCGCCACAAGGGTAAATAAGAGGCAATAATACTGTGTTTGTGCATTAAGGTTAACGCTAGTCCCAAGCCGCGCGGGTGACGAATAATGGCCATAAACATCCGACGACATTCAGCATAATCTACTAAGCCTGAAATTAGGCGCCGGCGGGCATTACGCATTAATCTTATAGTGTGGGAATGTATGCCTTTAATACTGGGTTCTTGGGCAATAATTAAAAACATTTCAATCATTTTTACTGGTCGCATAAAAATGCGGTCATTACGAGTATTAATTAATGTATCAACTAATTCAAAATCTTGATTAATAATACTAACGCTACTCTGCTCAGGCTTTTTGATAATAGCCTGTTCAAAATGCTGTAATAGCATGGTATTTAATTCAGTTACTCGGGCAATAATTCGAAAAAATCGCTTCATCATGCGTTCAACGGGAGCTTTACCTTCATCACCAAAGCCCATCATTCGGGCAACATCAGCTTGGTGATCAAATAATAGACGGTTTTCATTACGCCCAGCGACGAAGTGAAGGGCAAAACGCATACGCCAAAGATAATCTTGCGACTCTAATAATTCGAAAAATTCATTGGGATAGAGGTAATTATGTTCAACCAACTCTTCAAACGAGTCGGCTGAAAAATGGCGCTTTGCCACCCAAGCAATGGTTTGAATATCCCGTAAACCACCGGGGTTAGCTTTTAAGTTGGGCTCAAGTGTATAGGCAGCACCACGGTATTGCTGGTGTCTATTTTCTTGCTCTTTACACTTGGCGATAAAGAACTTCTCTGAGGTCCAAAAAACATCTTCATTCAATAATGGCATTAGCTGCTGAGTAAGCGTTTCATTGCCGCTAACTTGTCGCATTTCCATTAAGTTAGTGGCAACAGTGACATCTTTTACCGCTTGCCTTAAGCATTCTTTAATAGAGCGAACACTGTGGCCAATATCCAGTTTTATATCCCAGAGTTGGGTAATGAAACTGGATATTTTTTCTTCCAGTTCTAAATCAATTTCTTCTTGGGTTAATAATAAAATATCAACATCAGATTGCGGGTGTAGCTCCCCTCGACCATAGCCACCAACAGCGACTAAACTGATTTGAAACTCATCAAGGTGATGCTGACACCAGAGCTTTTTCAAAATGGCATCGACAAACAGTGCACGCGCTGATAATAAGTCACTAATATCATTATCGATAAAAACGTCTTTTAACCATTCATCAAAAGCTTGGCTTAATAAACAAATATCGCGGGTAGATAAAAAGTCAGCACTGATGGCTAAGTTTTCAATAAAATGTTCGGGCACTTTAAATGCGGATACTGGGTGACTGGTCAAGAGCTTACCTTTTATCTATGCGGATTAATCTGTTCGGCCTAAGTTATAGCTACTACCTTTTGGGCACTAATGCTTTAGGTCTTAGTTGTGTAATATGCGAGCAATGGTTTCATCTTTACGTAAGGTTAAAATTTCACAACCTGTTTTGGTCACCACTATGGTGTGCTCCCATTGTGCAGATCTTTTACCGTCAGCGGTGAAAACAGTCCAATTATCAGTTTTATCTAAAATGGTGTTAGCACGACCTAAGTTAACCATGGGCTCGATAGTAAAACACATACCAACTTCCATCTTAGTTTTATCATTGTTTTTATAGTGGACAATTTGCGGCTCTTCATGAAAGTCTTTACCTATACCGTGACCGCAATAATCTTTGACGATAGAATATCGACCCGATTTTTTAATGAATTTTTGAATGGTTGTGCCAATTTCGCCAAATATGGTGCCTGGTTTTACTTTTTTTAAGGCGAGGTATAAAGACTCTTGAGTAATGCGGCAGAGACGATTATCTTCAGGGCTGCCTTCGCCAACAATAAACATTTTACTGGTATCGCCATGATAACCATCTTTTATTACGGTAATATCAATATTAATAATATCGCCATCGGCTAGCACTGTATCATCAGGAATGCCGTGACAAACGACATGATTTACCGACGTACAAATCGATTTAGGAAATTCATGGTAATTGAGCGGCGCTGAAATGGCATTTTGCACTTTTTCAGTAAACTCGGCACACAGGCTATTTAACTCATCTGTGCTAACACCAGCCTTTACATGCGGTGCTATCATTTCTAAAACGTCAGCGGCTAATTGTCCGGCAATACGCATTTTGGCTATTTCTTCTTGGCTTTTTATGGTGATGGCCATCTTGTTCTATCTCTTTAAGTTTGCGCTAGCGGCATTGTTGCTGGCGACTATGCTTTTAATTGTTTGTCATTTCATCATGATAGATGAGTAACTTGCTCTTAATACCAATCGGACTAATTAATTGTTTACTTAGCGAAAATTAAAAGGCTTAGAGGCAAGGCATTGATTGAAGAGAATGGTTACTGCCTTCTCAAAATTGTAAGCCTTTGCCTTTTATTAGGTATTCGCCCTTTGGGAACTCGTTAGTAAACTGATAACGTCACAAAATGAATGAAATATAGAATAACTATGTTTAACTCATTTTGTTTGTTCTAAGCTCACTAACGTAGTTCTAAGTTGGTCAGTTAACTAATCCGTTTGGTATAAGATAGCAAGTTAACTGTGTTTTTTTAACTCTAATTTGACCGCGTCAATAAAGGCTTCTGGATCTTGTAAGTATAAATTGTGGTTAAGCAAGATTAACTCATCATTTATAGCCAGTAATAAGGCAGGTATCGCTTGCGTTGCTATAATTTCTTGTAGTGCATAGATCTCATGTACTTGTGCTTCAGCATCATTAGTCAATTTGGTTTTATTAAAAACCTTAGCCGGTACCGATAGCTTGAACTCTTCGACTATGTTGCTTAAATCTGTTTGCTCACTCAGAGGGTTACCCGCACCAAAATGTGCAGTCTGCAGGGCATTTAATAACATTAATGCCTGTTGGGAGGTTTTATTTGTCGCCCACGTCATTAAATTGGCACATAAAGTAGAATCTTTGCCTTGCGATAATGCTTTCATATATTCAGGCGAAAAACTAACCGATGATAGCTCTTTAACTTGAACTATTTGCTGTTTAGTGATTGCACTTTCACCGTCAGCATCAGAAAAATAGGCGCAATGCCATAAATTAAGGGCTACTTGAGGTAACGATTGATTTACCGCATTAACTAAAGGAGTTGCTGCATAACTCCACGGACAGTGACTGTCATAAATAAAAAATAATTCTGCTGACATTGTTTACTCTACAAAATGAATGTTTGGGTGAAAAATAGGGTCTCAGGTGATTTTAACTCGCCTTGCCTGAATATCCCACTATAAATCCCTCTTTAGTGATAAATCATTTTTATCTCGCTAAAAAAACTGATTTATGGTATAAATTGCGGCGCTAAATTTTTAGGTGGATCATTTTTGTTTTTGTCTTGTACATTAGCTGAATGGCTTGGCTTAGTTTGGTGACAATTTAAATCGACTACTTGAGCAAGAGACTTTATACGTTTTTTTGCTCGGTAAGTCATTATTATAAACTCACATACATCTATTAAAGGTATACCGGGGTGCCCAGTTTTTGGCTATAAAGTCAAAGCGAAGAGGTCGTGTATATTGGGTGTATGAACGCTTAACCCCATAAAGGAAAATACAATGTCAAACGTTTCAATGCGCGATATGCTTAAAGCTGGTGTTCACTTCGGTCACAAAACTCGTTACTGGAATCCAAAAATGAAGCCATTCATTTTCGGTTCACGCGATAAAGTTCATATCATCAACCTTGAAAAAACTGTTCCTATGTTCAATGACGCACTTGCTTATATCAGCAATGTATCATCGAAAAAAGGTAAAGTATTATTTGTTGGTACTAAACGTGCTGCAAGTGATGCTATCAGAGATGCAGCAGTTAAATCTGACCAATTCTTCGTTAATCACCGTTGGTTAGGTGGTATGTTGACTAACTGGAAAACAGTTCGTCAATCAATCAAACGTTTAAAAGATTTAGAAGCTCAAAGCACTGACGGTACTTTTGAAGCTTTAACTAAAAAAGAAGCGTTAATGCGTACTCGTGAAATGGAAAAGCTTGATAAAAGTTTAGGTGGTATTAAAAACATGGGTGGTTTACCTGACGTTTTATTTATCATTGATGCTGATCACGAGCACATTGCTATTAAAGAAGCAAACAACCTTGGTATCAAAATAATTTCTGTTGTTGATACTAACTCTAACCCAGATAACATCGACTACGTAATTCCTGGTAACGATGATGCGATCCGTGCCATTCAACTATATGTAGGTGCTGTAGCAACTGCTGTAACTGAAGGTCGTAACAATACTGTTGCCGCTCAAGCAGAGCAAGACGGTTTC
>JALJPA010000370.1 GCA_022969215.1 Colwellia sp.
CTTTTGTATTGCCCATCGTGATCAAAGTCATCGACCCGTTCAGCCCATTCCACTAGTGATTGAACGGTTAGCTTGGCGAGATTTTCCCAAAGAGTTTCATTTAATAACCCCAAGTAAAGCGAATGTTTAGCTTGTGAGCGATTTAATTGATAAAAATCATGCAAGTCATATTTTAAATTGTCGGAAAATTGTTTCAGCTTTTCCTCAGTCATAGTTTCCGCTGCACCAGCATACAACTTAGCCTGTTTAATAAACTCATCAAGGTGTGGCTTTTGCTCTGTTTTGACTTCAGCTAACCAATCATTGAGCTTTTGATAGATATCAGCAAAGTAATCATTTTGAAGTGCCATTAGTATTTCCCCTCATGAGTTCAGCGGTTGTTGAACTTTCACTATAGGTTTAAGTATAGGAAAAGTTAAAATTTAAGCTTAATTATGCTTGTTGTTACCCCGCCAGATAAGGTATTCTACAGCGATAATCTAACGTCGATTTATCGGCTATTTATGCAAATTTGCACTCTAAAACAGAGAAGATAGCCCGCAAGTCGATAACACCTTAAAAGCATTCGAGAAAGCCTTAATGGAAGCCATTTATAATCCTCAAGCGATTGAAGCCACAGTACAAAAATTTTGGACTGATAACAACACATTTCAAGCTATTGAAAATCCAGACAAAGAAAAGTTTTATTGCTTAGCAATGTTCCCTTACCCAAGTGGTCGATTGCACATGGGTCATGTGCGTAACTACAGCTTAGGTGATGTTATTTCTCGCTACCAGCGTATGCAGGGCAAAAATGTCATGCAGCCTATGGGTTGGGATGCTTTTGGTTTACCTGCTGAAAATGCAGCCATTAAAAACAAAACTGCGCCAGGAAAATGGACTTATGAAAATATTGATTATATGCGTAATCAATTACAATCCCTTGGTTTTGGTTACGACTGGAGCCGTGAATTAGCGACTTGTAAGCCTGATTACTATCGTTGGGAACAGTGGTTTTTCACTAAGCTTTATGAAAAAGGCTTAGTTTATAAGAAAAATGCCACGGTAAACTGGGATCCGGTTGATCAAACTGTATTAGCAAACGAGCAAGTTATTGACGGTCGTGGCTGGCGTTCAGGTGCAATTGTCGAGCGTAAAGAAATTCCACAATGGTTTATCAAAATCACCGCTTACGCCGAAGAATTACTTGACGATTTAGACAAGTTAACTGAGTGGCCTGAGCAAGTTAAAACCATGCAACGTAACTGGATTGGTCGCTCACAAGGTGTTGAGATGACTTTTACTGTGGCAGATTCAGACGAAAGTTTTGATATCTACACCACTCGACCAGATACTTTAATGGGTGTTACTTATGTCGCCTTAGCTGCGCAGCATCCATTAGCATTAGCGGCAGCAAAAGATAATGCCGATTTAGCGAAATTTATTGCTGAATGTAAAAACAGCAAAACCACTGAAGCCGACATGGCTGTAATGGAGAAAAAAGGCGTTGATACCGGCCTTAAAGCTCTTCACCCTCTTACCGGTAAGTTAGTGCCAGTATGGGCGGCCAACTTTGTACTAATGGATTATGGCTCAGGTGCAGTTATGTCAGTACCTGGTCATGATCAACGCGATTATGAGTTTGCCACAAAATATGGCTTAGCCATAGAGCAAGTTATTGCCGGTCAAGAGTCTGATGATATTAACAAAGCCGCTATCACAGAAAAGTCGACGCTAATTAATTCGGGTGAATTTGATGGCTTAGATTTTGAACAAGCTTTTAAAGCTATCAGTGAAAAATTAGTCAGCGAAAACAAAGGTAAAACTACCACTAACTACCGTTTACGTGACTGGGGTGTTTCCCGTCAACGTTATTGGGGTACACCAATTCCAATGGTTAACCTAGCAAATGGTGAGTCAGTACCTGTACCGGAAAGTGAGTTGCCGGTGTTATTACCTGAAGACGTAGTCATGAATGGTACCACCTCACCTATTAAAGATGATCCAGAATGGGCAAAAACAACTTATAACGGTGAAGCAGCATTACGTGAAACAGATACCTTTGACACCTTTATGGAGTCTTCTTGGTATTACGCACGTTACTGTTCACCAAATGACGATACCCAAATGATAGATCCGGCCAAAGCGAATTATTGGTTGCCGGTAGATCAATATATTGGTGGTATTGAACATGCTATTTTACATTTATTATACTCACGCTTCTTCCATAAATTATTACGTGACGTCGGTTTAGTCGATTGTGATGAACCTTTTAAAAAGCTGTTATGTCAAGGTATGGTGCTAGCGGAAACTTTTTACCGTGAAGCTGACAACGGTGCACAAGATTGGATTGCGCCAAGTGATGTTGAAGTCTTAGAACGTAACGATAAAGGCGACATAGTTTCAGCAATTAGCAAGCTTGATGGCCTACCTGTGTTATCTGCTGGCATGAGCAAAATGTCTAAATCGAAAAACAACGGTATTGACCCGCAGAAAGTTATCGAGAAATACGGTGCTGACACTGTGCGTTTATTTATTATGTTCACTTCACCACCAGAGCAAACTTTAGAATGGTCTGACGCCGGTGTTGAAGGTGCGTATCGTTTTGTTAAGCGAGTTTATAAATTAGCCAATGATTTTGTTGAAAGTACTCGTGATACTACCGTGGCAGATATTGCTGGATTAACATTAAACAGTGATCAGAAGAAATTACGTCGTGAGTTACATAAAACCATTGCTAAAGTTACCGATGATATCGGTCGTCGTAATACCTTTAACACTGCGATTGCTGCCGTTATGGAGTTAATGAATCACTTAAGTAAAGCTAAACTGGACAGTGATGAAGATAAAGCGGTTATGCAAGAAGCTGTTCGCGCTGTGGTATTAATGCTAACGCCTATTACCCCACATTTATGTCATCATTTATGGCAAGCGGTTGGCGGTAGCGACTTAAATGTTGA
>JALJPA010000371.1 GCA_022969215.1 Colwellia sp.
TGCTTATTGTCGCTTTAAAAAATTACCACTAGCCTTTTCCCCCAAGCAACATATGCAACTGTTCGCCTTTGGTTTGACCTTATTTGGCTGTAATTATTATTTACTCTATAACGCGCAAGCACATATCAACTCTGCTTTAACCAGTATTGCGTTTTCCAGCTTAATGATGGTCAATATAATTAACGCTCGCCTTTGGTTTAAAACACGTATTTCCAGCCAGGTATACTTTGGTGGAGCCTTCGGTTTAATCGGCATAGTGACCCTCTTTTGGCCACAAATTAGTAATATCAATTTTGGTGGTGATACCCTCATCGGCATAGGCTTGTGTGCCGTTGGTGTCTTATTCGCTTCGACTGGCAACATGATTTCAATTAAAAACCAACATGATAATATGCCAGTATTACCCACTACTGCTTGGGGTATGCTTTACGGTACCTTATCTATGCTGGTATTTGCCTTAGTACAAGGTCAAGAGTTTAACTTCTCTTATACCCTGCCCTATATCAGCTCTTTGTTATATCTATCAATATTTGGCTCAGTAATTGCCTTTGGTTGCTATTTAACTTTACTGGCTCGTATTGGTGCCCATAAAGCCTCTTATGCAACGATTATGTTTCCTGCCGTGGCCGTGGTTATTTCAAGCTTTGTCGAAGGTTTTGTCTGGGATAGCTATACTTTCATTGGCTTAAGCTTGATGCTGGCAGGTAATTTAGCTGTGCTAGCCAAGCCTGGTATTTTAAAGCGCTTTAGTTTTACTCGTTTAAAAGCCAGTGAAGTTTAGCAATACCAAGTATTATCGGTAAATTAATCGCGTTAAGCATGTTAAAGCAAAGTACAACCTTGCTATAATATGCCAGTCGTTTTAAATGATTACATGAAACATTACACGACTTATCACGCGAATATTAATACGCGATAATTGCCCAGCACCATGGCAATTTGCTATGACAATTAAACTAATTCAAACCAAGCCAAACAACTTTA
Organism: Colwellia sp.; assembly: GCA_022969215.1. Lineage (GTDB taxonomy): Bacteria > Pseudomonadota > Gammaproteobacteria > Enterobacterales > Alteromonadaceae > Colwellia. The sequence goes on from JALJPA010000371.1 coordinate 985, forward strand.
AAGTAATTTAGGTAACCTAATGCAACGACTAGCCCCAGCTTTACGCCAAGACAATGTACCTCTTGATTTAATTTCATTAATCAAAACTATTTTAGCTGCCACGAAAGAAATTTCGTTTCGAGTTAGCCAAGGCCACTTAGGTGACGTAATGGGCTCAACCCTTGATGAAAACATTCAAGGCGAAGTTCAGAAACAATTGGATGTTATTGCCAATGACTTATTTAAAGATATTTTACTTGAATCAGGCTTTGTTAAAGCTATCTCTTCTGAGGAAGAAGATCACTCAGTTGCTGGTGATGAAAATGGCAAATATATTGTTTCTTTCGATCCCCTTGATGGTAGCTCAAACATCGATATCAACTCACTAATTGGTACTATTTTCTCGATCCATGAAGCGCCTACAGATATGAAAGCTGGCAATGACGATATGTTCAAACAAGCAGGTAATACTCAAGTTTGTGCTGGTTATGTCTTATACGGTCCATCAACCATGTTAGTAATGACTACCGGTAGTGGTACACATTTTTATGTTTTAGACAAAACCCATGGCGCCTTCTTATTAGTAGAACGTAATGTACAAGTTCCTACCGATACTCAAGAGTTTGCTATTAACATGTCTAACCAACGTTTCTGGCAAGCACCAATGCAAAACTACATCAACGATTTAATCGCTGGTGATACTGGCCCACGCGGTAAGAACTTCAATATGCGCTGGATAGCTGCCATGGTGGGTGATATTCATCGTGTTTTATGTCGCGGTGGTATATTCACTTACCCTGCTGATAGCAGAAATCCTGAGCAACCATATAAGCTACGTTTAATGTATGAAGCCAATCCAATGGCATTTTTACTTGAACAAGCCGGTGGTTTAGCAATGACTAGCCAAGGTCGTATTATGGATATTGAACCTGATAGCATCCATCAACGTGTTGAAGTGATCATGGGCTCTAAAAATGAAGTAGAGAAATGTTTAAGCTACTACAAATAAAGTAAATAAGCAGGAAATACTCTTCTCAGTAAAATTCTAATTATTAGAATAGCATCAAATAAAAAGGCTTATTGTTTAAAACAATAAGCCTTTTTTGTATCGGTAACCTTTACTTGTCTCCGTTCAGTTACTCGTTCTGTAAAGCAATTACTTGCAGGTTATAACTGAAAGGCTTTACCGTTAATTGTTAACTGGCTTTCAACATATTTAGCAACAAAGCTCACGTCATTATCTTGTTTGGTTAAGTAACCTTGCGCAACAAAATCATCTACCATAGGCGCCATACCGAACTGAGTTAGAAACTCCATCGGTGCGCTACCTTTAGCATCAGCTTCTAAAGCCATAATCAAGGCCATTGAATTCGAGTTAACGCTATTAAAATCAAACAAGTCTTTATTGATATTCAAAGCAAACTCACTAGCAATTTTTCCTTGTTCAGTGACCACACTTAAATCGGTCACAGTCAATTTTGGTTCTTTCGCTAAGATTTGATCAGCAACCGCTGACAATGCCGCTAATAACTCGGCTGAATAATCCTGCCCTGCCACATCTATCGATAGTTTAGCGCTCAGCTTATTCAATTCTTGTAAGGCATTAATATCAATATTCGCTAGTACTACTTCTAAATTAGGCTGTTCAAAATTCTGCCCTGATGCGCTTACTTCTTTAGCATGATATTTTAACTTAAGTGCTAATAGCTCATCATCTAATGAAACTACACTGGTTAAGCCCGCTTCACTTAATGAAAAAACATGAATTTTCTGACTATACATATCAATATTAGTAACATTGAAAGTAGCATCACCCGTTAAAATAGCTGTTCCTTGCAAATAGTCGCCACTGACAACCTGTTGCTCTGTTGACATAGCGACAGTGCCAATAACAAAACGTTCGCCTTCTCCTTTAACTTCAAGACCACCCCAAGAAAAGTCGCCAATGATTGTCTCATTATTAATAAGGCTAAATTCTGCTTCAGCTGGTGCAGAGACGATAATAGTCTCGCCATCTTGGTAGCTCATTTCATCTGTTTTAATAAAGGTGGTGACATCTTTATTAAAACTAAGCAAGGCGCCAAGGTGCAGCTTTTCATTAATGAGGTTGATAATTTCGTCATCAACTTCAGCCGCTGACAATTTAAATTTTATCGCTGAATAGCCGAGTCCTAGATGCCAATCTTGCTCAGTGATAATCACCGGGCCAAATG
>JALJPA010000372.1 GCA_022969215.1 Colwellia sp.
AGCTTATTAGACTTGTCCGTATTAGAAACTATGGAAAACAAGGCAGCGAAAGCACAGATCACCGAGTTATGTTGTCGTTTATTAAATGAATTAACCAGGCCGTTAAGCTTAAACGTTCGACAAATATTAATTAAACTGATCATTGACGAAATATTAGGGCTTGGACCATTAGAAACGCTATTAGAAGATCCAACGATTGCTGATATTTTAGTAAACCGCTATGACAGTATTTATGTCGAACGCAGTGGTAAATTAGAAAAAGTAGCGGTGCAGTTTTATGATGACAAACATTTGCTAAATATTATTGACCGCATTGTTTCCGCTGTTGGTCGTAGAATAGATGAATCATCCCCCATGGTCGATGCTCGCCTTAAAGATGGTAGTAGGGTCAACGCCATTATTCCTCCCTTAGCTCTTGATGGACCTTCGTTATCTATTCGCCGTTTTACTGTCGATAAATTATCCGCAGAGCAGCTCATTGACTATGGCTCGATGAACAGCGAAATGGGGCAACTAATCAAAGCGGTAGTCACAGGTAAACTTAATGTTTTGATTTCAGGAGGTACTGGTAGTGGTAAAACCACACTACTTAATATTTTATCTAGTTACATTCCAGAAGACGAACGGATTATCACCATAGAAGATTCAGCTGAACTACAGCTACAGCAACCCCATACAGTGCGTTTAGAAACACGCCCAGCCAATATCGAAGGTAAAGGCGAAATATCGCAACGAGACCTAGTAAAAAACTGTTTGAGAATGCGCCCTGACCGAATTGTTATTGGTGAAGTTAGAGGAGCTGAAGCAATAGATATGTTAGCGGCAATGAATACTGGCCATGAAGGGTCGTTAACCACCTTGCACGCCAACTCACCTCGAGATGCATTAGGACGTTTAGAAAATATGATTTGTATGGGCGGTTTTGACATGCCTATACATAATATTAGAACGCAAATTTCTTCAGCCATTGATGTGGTGGTGCAATTACAGCGCCAAGAAGATGGTTGTCGGCGCATTACCAGCATTCAAGAAGTTACCGGCATGGAAGGTGATGTCATCACCATGTCAGAAATATTTACTTTCAAACGGGAAGATAAGGATGAACAAGGCAACATAATAGGCAGTTATCAAGCCACAGGAGTAATACCCGGATTTCATCAACAATTAACTATTAAAGGCATCGACATTCCTTATAGTTTATATGGCATTGATGAATCAGCTATGAATTTCTAATTAGGAGGTACTATGAGTCCTCAACTTATATTTTTACTGTTAGTTTTTGCCGCCGTGGTTTTATTGGCGCAAAGTTTATTTGTTTCGGTCTACAGCCCACAACGGGCAGATACCAAGCAGCTAAAAAAACATTTACTTTCGCTGGCATTAAAAGATAAAAACATAGAGAAAAATCTATTACTCAATAGTAGGGTCGAAAAATTACCACCTTTTACTCGTTGGTTAGAATCCTTACCTTGGATTGCAGATTTAACCTATAAAATGGAAATATCAGGCTCAAAATTGTTAGGTTATCAATACCTAGCTATTGCCTTCAGTAGTGGTTGTTTGGTCTTTTTAATTGTAGGTTTTCTTAGTAAGGATTGGCTCTTTAGTGCTCTGTGCGCACTATTGATTTTATTGGTTTTTCATTTCAAATTAAATCGTGATATGGCTCTGCGCATGGAGAAAATTGAAGAGCAATTTCCAGAGGCTATGGATGTACTCAAAAGAGGTTTACAAGCCGGTTATGCCTTTAGTGATGCCATTAAACTTGTTTTTGAAGAAATGGATGGCTATTTAGCCGATGAATTTAGGATAATGTTTAATCGTATTAACTTTGGTAATGACACTAAAACTGCGCTACTCAACTTCGTTAAACGAGTACCAAGCACTTCAGCAATGGCTTTTTCCAGTGCCGTTGCTATTCAAAAATCTACTGGCGGCAACTTGGCCGAGAATATAGGAAAATTGTCGATAGTGATCCGGCAAAGGTTCACCTTCAAAAGAAAGATAAGAACCTTGTCCGCCGAAGGTCGACTCTCGGGTTGGGTATTGGTATTGATGCCTTTTGTACTCTTCGCCGTTTTATATATATCCTCGCCAAGTTATGTCGCTATATTAATATCAACTACAGCCGGACTTAACCTGCTTAAGTGGGGTGGCGCTGGCATGCTGTTAGGTATCTGGTGGATTAAAAAACTGATTCAAATAGAGGTATAGACTATGGAGTACTTACAAAGTTTATTACTAAGTTTTACTAACAACAAAGAAATGGTTGAATGGGTTATCTATATTGTCGCCGCCATCGCGGGAGTAACTCTCGCCCTTGCTTTGTACTATTTATTTACCGGTATTTATTCACCGGTAAAATCTCAAATAGACAAGCTTAAAAATCAGCCATTATCAGCAAATAATAAGCAAGTAGATTATTCCACAACCCTTGAGCATAATTTAGATAAACTTAAATATCTGCCATTAATTCATAGTAGTTTTTCCGGAGATAAAGCCACTAAAAAATTACTTATTCATGCTGGATTTCATTCCACCAATGCTTTAAAGGTTTTTAATGCCATTAAGTTGATATCGATGCTCAGTGGAGCATTAATTTCAATTATTGTAGTAAAATTTTCACCTGCTTTATCTATGCTGGTTACCTTATATATTTTAACTTTTATTATCGGTCTAACTTATATTTTGCCGGCCTTGATACTGCATAAGTTGGCCGAAAGTCGCATGAAAGAATTACGCAAGTTTTTCCCTGATGCGCTGGATTTACTAATTGTATGTTGTGAGGCAGGTTTAGGCTTGTTAGAGGCTTTTCAACGCGGTAAAAGTGAGCTGGATTTTGTCCACCCTGCACTTGCCCATGAACTGGGCTTGGTGTGCAGTAAAGTGCGCGTGGGTTTATCAATGCAACAAGCCTTGCAGGAATTTAGTGACCGAACAGGTTTAGAAGATATTAGAGGCTTAAATTCAGTGATTGTACAAAGCCTTAAGCTTGGTACTGGTGTGGCGGAGACGATACGGGTATATGCCGATGAGTATCGCGATAAACGTTTACAAGCAGCAGAAGAAAATGCCGCCAAACTTGGCGTGAAGATGATTTTTCCGATGATGTTTTGTATTTGGCC
>JALJPA010000373.1 GCA_022969215.1 Colwellia sp.
CAGGTTCACCACCAGTAATGCGGATCTTCTCTGTGCCTAGCTCGGCGAAAGCTTTGGTTAAACGTTTGATTTCACATAGTGATAAGAAATCACGTGGCTGATCGCACTGATAACCGTCAGGTAAGCAGTAAGTGCAGCTAAAATTGCACACGTCAGTAATCGATAAGCGCAGGTAAGAAAACCTACGGCCATAGTTGTCTGTTAACATGTCACCTTTCCAAATGTAGGGAGGCTAACGCGTTTCCTTGTTAACCCTGGTAACTAAAAGTGCAATAAATACATCGTTTTAGTTACGGCATATCACAACATGATGGTTTACAATAAGTAGGCTTGATAGTGCCTAAAAATAAAGCCACGGTAGTTATGACAGCTCGGTGTTATAAATAAAATTCTGTTCAATATTTAGTATATACCTGCTCTACTTGAAGATGCAAGTACAGGGGAATGGGCATATATTACTTTGATGGCGTGATTATAATTTTTTTAGCTGACCTTAATATTGATCAAAATCAATAAAGTTGTGATTATATCAGTATTATTTTTATGGGTACTTAAGCGATACTATCTATAACAGATTTAGCCAATATTTTTCTAATCACGCTGGTAGGTTTACCTAGTTAGAGTGATATTTATCTATTAACGTTTTAAGCGAGTTTTATATGTCTGATTGTTGCTCCGCTCCAGGGCTTTTACCTTTTGAACACGCCTTAGCGAATATGCTAGCGCAAGTTTCACCGGTTACCGAAACACTAACCTTAGCCATTGACCAAGCCTTGTACTATGTTTTAGCGCAAGATATTGCTAGCCCATTAAATGTGCCTCCCCATGATAACTCTGCTATGGATGGTTATGCTTTTGCTATAGATAGTTTAGTGGCTAATAAAACCCTAACCCTTGTTGGTCGCTCTATGGCTGGAGCGCCTTTTCAAGGGGTATGTCAGGCTGGAGAATGTATTCGTATTATGACGGGGGCTAAAATGCCTGACTGTTGTGATTCGGTAGAGATGCAAGAAAACGTTAGCGTTGATGGTGAACAAGTCACTTTTTTACAAGAGAAAAGCTTTGGCTCCCATGTACGTAGTGCCGGGGAAGATATTCAACTTGCCCAACAAGTATTGCAGTCAGGCCAAAAATTAACAGCTGTTGATATTGGTGTGCTTGCTTCATTGGGTGTGGCTGAAGTTAAAGTCTATCGTAAATTAAAAGTAGCGTTAATAGCTACCGGTGATGAATTGAAGTCACCAGGACAAGTCTTGCGAGTTGGCGATATTTATGAGTCTAACAGTTTTGTTTTAGCTGCCATGCTGCAAAAACTACATGTTGATGTCATTGACTTTGGTATTATTGAAGATGATTTTGAAGCAATAAAAGTGGCCTTTATTAGTGCCGATGAGCAGGCGGATGCGGTGATTTCTTCTGGCGGTGTTTCGGTAGGTGATGCAGATTATACTAAAACTGTGCTAGATGAATTGGGTGAAATAGCTTTTTGGAAAATAGCAATGAAACCAGGTAAGCCCTTTGCTTTTGGTAAACTAGCCAACAGCCTATTTTTTGGTTTGCCGGGTAATCCAGTTTCAGCCTTAGTGACGTTTCATCAATTAGCCTTGGTTGCCTTAACTAAGATGCAAAATGGCCAGCCGCTAAAGCGTACGCATTTAACAGTGAAATGCATCACTGACTTGCGTAAATCTCCGGGACGCATGGATTTTCAACGAGGTATTTTAACTATTAACTCCGAAGGTGAAAATGTGGTGAGTTCAACTGGCGCGCAAGGCTCGGGTATCTTATCGAGCTTAGCTAAGGCTAACTGCTATATTATATTGCCAAGTGAGCAAGGTAAAGTGCCAGCAGGTGAAATGGTTAACGTACAATTATTTGATGAATTCTTATAAATTACATTTAATGGCAACTTGTTAAGTATATTGTATATTATTGTCTTGGATTAAGGTTTATTGTATAGTACAAAAAATAAACAGCAGTAGTGGGGAGGGTAACCATGAAACATCAATTAAGCTTTGCAACAGTCAATTTATTAAGTGATTATATTGTTGAAATAATCATAGCTGATGGCATTGAAGTATCAATGGAGATGCTTGATGAATTAGATGTTTTTCTTAGCCAGCAGCTGAATGATCACTTTGTCTTGCTGATCAATAAAGTAAATAGCTATAGCTATACTTTTGAGGCAAAAATGACCATGGCTTCACATGAAAAGTTAATTGCTATTGCTGTGATTGTTTATAAAGAGGAAGACCAGAAAATAATAGACGATGTCATGTCACTACGAGCCATCGATGGCTGGAATTTAAAAGTATTTCCAGCATTAGAACTTGGCTGGCAGCAGGGTTATGATTGGCTACAAGCTGAGCTTGATTTATTGCTTTCTTGAAGATAACCGGTCAGAAGCCGAACTAAAAAGAACTGCTTTAATAGATAAAAGCAATCTATTAAAGAAAAGCGACTTAAATATATTTAAGCCGCTTTTTTATATCAAAAATTATAGTTCACAAAACACACTACAAAAATATATTGCTAGTGGTCGTTATAGCTGAGCGAAACACTTATCAACAGCAACTAATGTTTTTTCTATAATGTCATCGCTATGTGCAGTTGATAAAAATCCAGTTTCATAAGCCGATGGCGCTAAGTAAACCCCTTCAGCTAGCATCAAGTGGAAGAAACGTTTGAACATTTCGGCATCACATTGAGTTGCTTGTTCGTAGCTGGTGATAGGGTTTTTGTCGTCGGTAAAGAAAAAGCCAAACATAGCGCCAACGTAATTGACACTTAAGCTAATGCCGTTGCGTTCAGCTGCGGCTTTAAAGCCCATTGCTAGTTTTTCAGTGGCAGCACTTAATTGCTGATGTTTATCACCTTGAGCTAACTCAGTTAATGACGCTAAGCCTGCTGCCATAGCAATAGGGTTACCTGATAAAGTACCGGCTTGATAAACAGGGCCAATTGGGGCAATAAAGTTCATTATTTCTTGTTTACCACCAAATGCGCCAACCGGCATGCCGCCACCAATAACTTTACCTAGAGTGGTAAGATCCGGTTTAATATTATAATGAGCTTGTGCGCCACCTAAAGCGACACGGAAGCCAGTCATCACTTC
>JALJPA010000374.1 GCA_022969215.1 Colwellia sp.
GAAAAGTGTTATTCGACGCGCTCGATCTAAACGTTAATGGTATCGCCGCTAAGCAGGTGACTGCAGCACCACTATCGGTACAAACACCGGACATTGGCGATGTTCAGCAAATTGACAATAATCAACAGCTTGATAAAACTCAGCCGTATTTTGCTAAAAAACTCGATACTTGTATGAATTTTATCAAAGGCTCAAACAATAGTTAACTTAACTTAACTTAACTTAACTTAAATAAATTAAATCAAATCAAATTAATCAGAAAAATTATAATCACTTAATCAAAAGGTATTTTTATGGAAATCGTTAAATTATTTCAAGCGGGCGGCACGTTTATGTACCCGATACTGATAGTCCTTGCTATTGGCCTTGTTATTGCTGTTGAGCGCTTCATTTATTTGATCAGAACCGAAAAAGCCACCAACTCAGTATGGACTGAGCTGGTGCCTATGTTAAAAGCGTTAGACTTTCAACGTGCAGTAAAATTAACGGCTGAAATAAAAACCCCCATAGCCAATGTACTTAATTATGGTTTTGCCCGTCATAACGACAACAAAAGCCGTGAAGTAATTGAAGCAGCATTAGAAGAAGGCATTATGGATGAAATGCCACAGCTTACTCAGCGCACCCATTATTTGGCAATGTATGCCAATATCGCTACTCTATTAGGTTTATTAGGTACCATCATTGGTCTTATTCAAGCCTTTACCGCGGTTGCTCAAGCGGATCCTGCTGAAAAAGCCGACTTACTTTCTGCCAGTATCGCCGTTGCCATGAACACCACTGCATTTGGTTTGATCGCTGCTATCCCATTATTACTAGTACATTCTTATCTAGTAACCAAAACAGCTCACCTAGTGGATAGCATTGAAAAATCAGCGCTAAAAGCACTTAACTTAATGGTTAGAGATTAATGAAAAGAAGAGGCTTACAAACGATACAACAAGCTGAAGAGCTTAATATCACCGCCTTTTTAAATTTAATGGTGATATTAGTACCATTCCTGTTGATCACTGCTGTGTTTTCAAGGCTTACCGTACTTGAATTAAACCTGCCGGCCTTAGATGCCAAAGGTGATGACTCAGCCAAAGTGAAACTGCAACTGGAATTGGTAATACGCGAACACAGCTTTGATATTCAAGACGCTAATATCGGCCTAATCAAAAAAATTGAGCGTACGCAAAAAGACAGCCAATGGAAGCAGTTTACTGATGCCATGGTTGCCATTAAAACCCGTTTTCCTGATGAAAGCAGTATTTCATTATTACTTGAACCTGAAGTTGATTACAAAACCATGATTAAAGTCATGGATAAAGTACGCAGTGCGCAAGTAGTTGTCGGCTTTTCAGCCGAAACTGTGGTGTTATTTCCCGATATTTCTATTGGCGATGCACAAGTCATAGCTGTTACAGAATTAGCTGTTAATGACTTAGCAGTTGAAGTCGGCGTAGCATCAGGTCAAGCAAGTGATAAAAGTGCCAAAGAGTAACTATTATGAAAAAGGCTAAGTTATCCGGTCGTTCAAAACGCATGTCGAGTTTTGAAGGCCTCCATAAAAATGCTGGGTTAAACCTGGTATCGCTGATGGATATTTTTACTATTTTAGTATTCTTTTTATTGGTTAGCTCTGGCTCACAGCAGTTGCCCAATAGTAAAGACATCACCTTACCGACTTCGGTCGCCGATAAGGTGCCAAAAGAAACACTAATAATAAGTATCACAGCGACAGAAGTGCTAGTACAAGGCAAGAAGGTTGTTGATGTTGCTCAGTTATTAACAAGTGATGAAAACATCATTGCTGAGTTAGTAACAGAGCTTAATTTCAGAGCTGATAACCGCTTATACGCACAAGAACAACCAGGCGAGGGACTTGCTATAACCATCATGGGTGATGAGAGTATTCCTTATCAAGTACTCAGAAAAATTTTAGCGAGCTGCCGTCAAACAAATTACACCAAAATAGCTTTTGCCGCGGTGCAAACAGCGAAAAGTAAAGGGTAATAATAATGACAACTGCTACTTACCAACAGTTGGCCCTTGCTTGGCATCCTCAAAGTAAAACGGATAAATCTTTTATCTTTTTTGCGACGAGTATTGTATTACTTATTGTTTGTTTAGGTTTTTATATCGGCTCAATGGAGCTACCACCAGAAACAAAACGTGCCAAAGTAGTAATACCTGAGCGAGTGGCTAAATTTATTTTAGATAAACCAAAGCCTAAACCAAAACCTAAGGTCATTAAAAAAGAGCCACCAAAACCTAAGGTGATTAAAAAGGCGCCACCGAAAGTAAAAGACAAGCCGAAAGTTAAAAAACAGCAGGTTAAAAAGCAACAAGTCTTAACTAAAAAACAAGTAAAGGCCCGTGAAGTTGCCAGTGAAAGTGGTCTGTTGGCCTTAAGTAACGAGTTATCTGATTTAATGGATACCTCAAGTATTGATGCCATGGTAGGCAATAGATTAGCTAAAACTAATACTAGCAGCAGTCGAACAAGGGCTGCGCAACGTGACTCCTTACTTACTGCTGATGCCAGTAAAGGCAGTGGTGGAGTAATTACCGCAAGTGTACTTAATAGCAGCCGTAGTACGGTTAAGCTTGACGGTGCGCAAGTAGCCGCAGCACAACAGCAATTACTTGCCGCACGTGCTGATACTAGTTTAGTGGAAGGAATTGAACCTGAGAAATCGGCGGATAAAGCCTTTAAACGCACAGGTAACTACCGACCAGAAGAAGACATTGCTTATGTTATGGATAAAAACAAAAGCAAGCTGCACGCACTCTATCGTAAAGCGCGCAGAAGCAACCCTGGTATTAAAGGGAAGATTGTCTTAGAGATAACCATTTCACCTGAAGGTAAAGTGTTAGTGGTAAATATTGCCTCAAGCGAGCTAAACGATAAACGCCTGGAATCGCGTATTGTTGCCCGCGTTAGACAGTTTAACTTTGGCGCAGCTGACGTGAAATCGGTGACAGTGATTTATCCAGTGGAGTTCTTGCCATCGTAAGCTCATGAGTTAAATCAAATAACAAAGGTAAGTTAGCCATGAGTCGCTTGGCTCATGTGACTGTGTTAACGTGGCATTTACTGGCTGATGTCTTACTTACC
>JALJPA010000375.1 GCA_022969215.1 Colwellia sp.
AGTTAGCTTCAGGACCAACAACATAAGTAGGATCAATCATTTGTGCTGCTGGCGTGGTAATACCTGCGAGTAAGGGATCGATAGTGCCCAATAATAAATTGGCACTGTAGCCACCAGAAACACCGGCAAAAGCCGCGGCAAGACCTGCTAGAGGATGACGACCTAAGGAATGAAATATCATAGCGGCGAGTGGGATTAACACCACATAACCTAACTCGGTGGCAGTATTCGATATTATACCGGCAAATACTACGGTCACTGTTACCATACGCGGCGAAGCATCCATTACCAAGGCGCGCATCGCCGTTGATAATAACCCCGAACGCTCTGCAACTGCTACGCCTAATAGCGCGACTAATACTGTGCCTAGTGGGGCAAAGCCAGTAAAGTTAGTAACTAAGCCGCCAACAATGCGTTGTAAGCCTTCAGCGTTGACTAAAGACACCACCTCAATTATGCCATCAACCTCTCTACCTGGCGCACCAATAGGGCGAGGGTCGACGACACTCAATTCAAAAAATCCAGCAATGCCGCTAATAGCAATAACAGCTAAACAAAAGCCGGCAAATAAAGTAATAGGATGAGGTAATAAGTTACCTAACCATTCAACTCCGGCCAAAAATCGATTGAACAGGCCCGATTTTTCAGGCTCCTGCGAATATGAAGCAAGGTTTTCAGTTGACATATAACTCCCCAGTGAGTGTGCTTTAATCAAAAAATTATTAGATTCTAACTTTATAGAGGTAATTAAACTGTGTCTTTTGGTAATCGAAAGGAGGGAGCTAGGGAGTGACTAAATCTTACTGGTGAAAAAATCATCACTTTAGTGTAAGGATTATATTTTGTTCGTAGCGCTCTTTAAAGGACGACTGTTCTCTCTAAAAAGACATTAAGATTTTTAGTTCCTTAGTTCCGAAAAGCGCATTTAGTGAACTCAAAACTGTGTAGTAGCTTTACCCTAACAACTAAACACTATCGGTATACGATAAGCCCATAATAAGGTTACGGTACAATCCCCAAATCCAGACATCACAAATGAGTTCGTTATTTGTACAATTAATCTAATTATCATTATCATTAAACCGTCAACTCAGCTATAATGCGCGACTTGAAAAATCCATGAAACATATTTAGTCCGGAGTATAGGCTTATCATCACTACAAGTAATATCACCATGCAATTTGGCGCAGAGCCGTTGTTTGAAAACATCTCGGCTAAATTTGGCAACGGTCACCGTTACGGTTTGATTGGCGCAAATGGCTGTGGCAAGTCTACATTTATGAAGATACTTAGTGGTGAGCTAACACCCAGCTCAGGCAATGTATCGGTTAGTACTGGTAACAAAGTAAGTACTTTGGGCCAAGATCAATTCGCCTTTGAAGCGTTCAATGTTATTGATACTGTGATCATGGGTGATATGCCATTATGGAAAGTTAAACAAGAACGTGACGCCATTTACGCTCAAGAAGAAATGAGTGAAGCCGATGGCATGCGCGCGGGTGAATTAGAAAGTGAATTTGCTGAAATGGACGGTTACACAGCTGAAAGTCGTGCCGGTGAAATCTTATTAGAAGCAGGTATTGAAGAGTCTTTTCATTTCGGTACTATGCAACAAGTTGCACCCGGTTGGAAGTTACGTGTATTACTAGCACAAGCACTTTTCGCTAACCCTGATATTTTGTTACTTGATGAGCCAACCAACAACTTGGATATTCATACCATCAGTTGGTTAGAAGCTGAGTTAAACAAACGTAAATGTACTATGATCATCATTTCTCATGATAGACATTTCCTTAATTCAGTTTGTACTCATATGGCTGACATTGATTACGGTGAATTACGCATTTACCCGGGTAACTATGAGTTCTTCCTCGAGCAATCGGGTTTATTACGTGAACAGTTATTATCAGGTAATGTAAAAAAAGCGGAAGAAATTGCCGAGCTACAAGATTTTGTTAACCGTTTTGGTGCAAATGCCTCGAAAGCAAAACAAGCTAGCTCTCGTGCTAAGAAAATGGATAAAATTAAACTTGATGATGTTAAGTCGTCGAGTCGCATTACACCAAAAATTGCCTTTGCTCCGGGTAAAAAAATGCACCGTCAAGCATTAGAGCTTGAAAACCTAGGTCACGGTTTTGATGGCGAAATGTTATTTGAAAAAGGTGATTTATTGCTTAAAGCAGGAGATAAATTAGCGATTATCGGCGAAAACGGTGTGGGTAAAACCACTTTGTTACGCTGTTTAATGAGTGAATTAGAGCAAACTGAAGGTGTGGTTAAGTGGTCTGAAAATGCAGCAGTGGGTTATTGCCCACAAGATAGTGGCTCATTTTTTGATAATGACTTAACACTAATGGATTGGATGTCACAATGGCGTAGACCTTGTCACAACGATTTAAGTGTTCGTGGTATGTTAGGACGTATGTTATTTACTGACGATGATGCTAACAAAAAAGCGCGTAACTGTTCAGGTGGTGAAAAGAACCGCTTGTTATTTGGTCGCTTGATGATGGCTGATATCAACGTATTGATCATGGATGAGCCGACTAACCACATGGATATCGAAGCGATTGATGCCTTAAATAATGCTCTTAAAGAATTTGAAGGCACACTGATTTTTGTTAGCCATGACCGTGAGTTTGTTTCAAGCTTGGCAACACGTATTATCGATATTAAAGATAAAACGCTAGTTAACTTCCAAGGTTCATTAGATGAATACCTTGCTAGTCAGTTAGAAGCAAAAAAAGTCGCATAACGCTTTTAAATGCTTGTCAGTTATCAAAATTAATTGATAAAGACAAAAAACCACTCAGATGAGTGGTTTTTTTATGATGGTTACTTATAAATACATTACGTAACACTATGTGTATATAGAAAGTATACATAGGTATATATCATGGGCTATGAATTAAGCTAATGCTATTTAGTTTTTAGCAATAAAGTGAATAGTTGAAAAGAATAAAACTACCTGCTTTTAAGTTATCCGTCCATAAAAGGCAAAGCAGTGTAGAGCAGAATGAGTTGTATGGGGTAGCGCTATAAATGATGCCTTGGTAAGTGCTATAACACCTACCAAGGCTAAGCAGTCAATCGGTA
>JALJPA010000376.1 GCA_022969215.1 Colwellia sp.
AATTAAGGCGTCACGGGCAGAGTTAGCATGTAAGGTAGACATAGAGCCATCATGAACGGTATTCATTGACTTCATCATTTCAAAGGCCTCTTCCACGCGAACATCACCTATGATGATGCGATCTGGTCGCATGCGCAGAGCATTTTTAAGCAAGTCTCTTAGCGATATTTCTGCGCCACCCTCTAAAGTAGCCGGACGGCTTTCCAGGGTAACCACATGGGCTTGTTGCAATTTTAACTCGGCCGCATCTTCGATGGTAACAATACGCTCTTGCTCATCTATTTGATAAGACAAGGCATTTAGCAGCGTGGTTTTACCGGCACCGGTACCACCAGAAACTAAAATATTGAGTCGACAGTGGCTAATGATTTTCAAAAAATTAACCATACCAGTCGACATAGCCCCTTTATCGGCTAAGTGCTGTAACTGTAAGCCCATAGTAGAAAACTTTCTAATTGAAATACTGGTACCAGATAAACTTAGCGGTGGAATAACAATATTGACCCGACTGCCATCGGCTAACCTAGCATCAACCATAGGTTTACTTTCATCGATACGACGCCCAACCGCCGAGGCGATACGACGCGCAACATGCAATAAATGGTTTTCATCTCGAAATTTTGCTTTAGTTAGTGATAACTTACCACCACGCTCAACATAAACTTTATCAAAGCCATTAATCAAAATATCATTAACACTGTCATCATCAAGCAATGCCTGTAGCGGGCCTAAGCCGATCATATCGGCTAATAATAGTTGCGCTATTTGCTGCTGCGCTTGAAAAGTTAATGGCAAGCGCTGCTGATTGGCGATGGATGTCACCGCTTGTAAAATTCGCTCGGCAAGTTCATCTTGTTTTAACTTGGTTGCCACTGAGGGATCTATGCTGGCAAAAATTTGCTCACGGATCACTTGATATACTTGTGCATCTAACTCAACATCCTCGCTGCTGTTATCATGCTGACTTTGTTGAATTCCTTGCTGAATACCTTCCTGAGTATTGGCCGACAAAACTTGGCGACTGAGCTGTGGAAGCTCGGTTGTTAAGACAGTATCAGTTTTAGCTGCTGTTACTGCCTCGCTATCAGGCTGGCAAGCGGATTGATTATCAGGTTCACTCACCTTACGACCAAACATTAGGCTTTACCTCTGGCTTTTTTATACCAGCTACGCAAAGGTATAAAGCGTGCCAATAAGGAGTTATTAGCTTGTTGGCTAACACCTAAAATATCATTGCTTAGTGCCAATAAACTTCGACCAACCCCATGAACCTCACTTAATAGCGACTCACCCAGCTCTGCCGCTTTCAACACCTTTTTCGGCGCATAAGGTAGTACATGATCAAAACTGCGTTCTAGGTGCTGCTCTAACATGGTTTGCGATAAACTATGCTCGCTATTGCCGTGCAATAGGTTTAACACCAATAAAGTCCGCTGTGCATACCTTTGCTGGCCCAGTTGAGTTAATAAAGCTTTACACTGACGCAAACTTGCTAAAGTGGGACTACAAACTATCACTTGTACATCGGCATTAAACAAGGTGTCGGCAATGCCTGGCTCATTGAGTAAATGTGCCGGTAAATCCCAGACCAGATAGTTAAACTCTTCCGCCAAAACTTGCGCTAATTGCTGATAGTTTTGGCTGTCAAAATGATATTTTTGCCCTAGAGATTTCAATAAATACAAACGCGGTGCTATTTGCAAACAAGATCTTTCTATCAATAACTTATCAATACTTTTCTGTTCATTAAGCAAGGTCACCAAACCAACACCAGCATGGGTACTGGCATTGAGTAATAAGTCTATATCACCGCCGTAACAATTAAGATCTGTCACTAACGTTTTAGAGCCATGATTAGCAAATGCTCTAGCTAAATTTGCCGCTATGGTAGAAACCCCTACACCACCACTACAGCCGGCAATCGCGATACTTTTGCCACTGCCGACCCTAGCAGTTTGGTGCACCTTGCCTGTTGCTCGCCCTAAAACATGCAACAACAATGATTGATTTAGTGGCTTACATAAATAATCCTCAATACCCATATTTTTCAGTTCACGATACAAGTCGACATTATCACTGCTACCAATGACCAATACACGTGTACCAGGCTCGCATACGTGAGCGAGTGCGTTTATTGAGCTAATGACTTGCTCTTCTTCATCTATGTCGACAATAAGAATTTTCGGTGATTGATTATCACGCAAATAGTTGATGGCATAGTCTATATTGCCATTAATAGCCTTAGTGATACCGCCATCGCTTTCCGGTCTGCCTGAATTGAGGCTTAGCATAGACGTTGAAAAATTACTGAATACTTTATTCAATAACAGCTCATTGCTTTTATCGGTAACAAAAGCAAGTAAGCTAGCCGCTTGTTGCTGACTTGTGTGCTGACTTTTCTGCAGGGTAAGACTTTGTGGGGCATTGATTACTGAAGTCGTCATTACTTCACCTTGGTCAAATTAACTAGGGTTTCGCTTTTTGGCGCTTCAGTGGGGTGACGATAACGTTTAATCGCCTCCGTAGCTTTAACCCCGTCCATTGGCGCTAAGCTAGCGCCGCGTATTAATTGCACTGGATCGGCAACCATCATGGCGAGGTTGCGACTGCTAGCGCAGCCTAAATCAGCATAACTAGTACGATGACATGCTGGCGCAATAGCACGAAAATACTCACTAGTAATAATTAAGCTATTAGCAGATTTGTCGCTATAACGAAAAGCAATATTACTTGCCTGTATACCCAGCGTTAATAACAATTGACGTAATTTTTCTTGGTGGCGAGTAATTAACTGCTCATTAGCAGTAACTATGACTCGCTGTGGGTAGCTATTGCCTTGCAAGGCAATAAATTTGTGCAATGTCGCTTGTTGTTGGCCACTAAGCGTTTGAGCTAATGGCGCGAGTTCAAGTTGAGCATTAACAAGTTCTAGCTCTATCGCTACGGCTTTGGCTGCTTCTGGCGCATCTGTGTATTGGCTAAGGGTATAACTACAGCCAGTTAGTAGCATAACTGTGAATATCATTAAGGGGGTCTGGAATAACATAAATTATCTTCTTGTTGCTGCGGTTACAG
>JALJPA010000377.1 GCA_022969215.1 Colwellia sp.
TGTTTTGGCAGTTAAGGTCAGCGCAATAATACTTAGTTACTTTCATTACCGCGGGTCCAAAGATTCGCTTTTTGGAATAGCTCATTAAGGCCATATGGTGGATATTGCTCGCGGTGATATTTTCCGCAATAACTGTGGAATCGTCCTTGGCAACGATGGCAAAGTTAACATCATTGAATGTGGCGTCGATGACGTGCAGTTGGCTGCGTTCACCCGCTGATATAGCTTTGTCGCGAACCTGGGTAAACTTGGCGCCGGTAAGTTTAAGATTTGATCCACTAATATCTAAGCCATCACCACCAGAACGAGAGCCGATATTAATAAATTGACTGTTATTCACTTCACCGGTACAAAAATCACAGTCGAAGGCATCAGAGAGGGTATTCTTGATGGTTAAACCGTCAATAATAACCACAGCATTTATAATGTTTAAACCATCTTCAGACTGATTGTCAGTAATTTCCACCGATTGCATATTAACTATACCTTTAACGAAATAAATTGCGCCACGAGGTTGCCACAACCCTAACTTAGGGCTGCTAGCAAAGTGTATTTTTAGGTGGTTTATTACATGTTCAGTTTCCGCGCTAGCAGCAAAAACACTTAGCCCTGACCATTTAGAATCAGCCTGATGCTTGGTAAATATCACCGGATTGTTTTTGTTGCCATAAACCTGTATTGAGCCAAACACCATAAGACCGGCATTCTTACTAAAGGTTAAATGTGTACCCGCAGGAATTACCACTTTAGTATTGCTGGGTGTGACTAAGTAAGAGTTAATATGCCATGTCCCTACTTGCACATGCCACTCCCCCTTGGTGCGTTTGATAAATTCACTATACAGAAAAATACTGTTTCTAGGCTCATATGGGCGAGGAACAAAGCTAAGCGACCGTACGTTCTTGTTAAAAATAAATGGGGCTATTTTTTTACCCGCTAAGCCCGCACTTACTTTAAGTGTTACCACGTTTTTCGGTAAGTTAATCGTGGTTGTTTGTCCTGGAAAAAGTTTTAAAGGTAGATCATCATTTATTTCATCGAGTTTGGTGATTTCGTCATAAGTGGTAACGCCTTGTACTTCCTTGATTATAAGTGCGATATTGTCATTGTTTTTCACCTGCCAAACTACTTGGCCTTGATGCTCATATACGCGACTGACTAGATCCCAATTGGGTTGTGTTTTAAAGACATTTAACTGTTTATGCAATTTCTCACTGACGGGCTTAATTGAGCGACAACCGTCAACTTGATAACTGGTGCTCCAGCAATGTGCTTGCCGCTGCATTACATCGAAGTTAAATGGAGAAATTAGTGGACTATCTGAGTGTAACAATTGAGTCAATTGCTGCTCATAACGGCTAAGCTGTGGAATAATCTGCTCATTGAGTAATTTCATTAATGTGCTTTTCGAAGCAAGATAATGTGCCTTAACTTGTGGGTCATTAAGCATGGCCTTAGTTATTTCGAACGTTTGGCTGGGTGGTTGCATTAACCAAATATGTGCAGCGGGCGTAACTGCTACATCACTTTGTATAGGCTCAAGTTTTGCCGTGTGAGGATTGTAGTACCAACGCCAGTTATTCCAGGTGAGTGCATGCCACGCGCCCCATAAATCGACCATGGCGAGATATTGAGCAAGTCTTTTGGCATCAAAAACATCACTTGCTGAACGATAACCACTCAAAAAATCATTGAGTAACGCCAGAGCTATTTTCCGTTGTTTGGCTAATGAACTATTGCCAAGAATTGTCTTACGCTGCAAAACGCGTGGCTTTAAAAGGCGAGTGACTTGTCCATTTTCATCGATAGACTCTGCAACTAAGTCTAATCGAGCGATCAAACCCTCTGTTCGGTTGTTTACCGCTAATAAACTTTGACTGAACGCTTGTTCAAAAAACATCACTCCCCAATCATTGCCATTTAAAACAACCCTAACGGGGATGTGCTTTGGTGAAATAATATCGAAATTTGCGATGGCTAAACTTTTTGCGAATAAGCTGGCGCCTTGATGCCCCCGAACACTGGTGGCAAGCAGAGAGAATTTACGCGATTCAAATATCGCTTGTTTCTTTTTCAACGATACTTTGAGTGACCATCGCTTTGTTTTGTTTATATGGTCAAGCATATCGCCTTGTAAGCGTATTTTTGCAGGGAATTTGTTTTGTTGATAATAAATAAGAGCCGTCACTTCATGGCGGATTTCGGGGATTTTACCTTGTGTAAACGCGGTTTTACGATCACTCTCTAGCTTTAGCCAATCTTGATATTTAATGTCTATCTTAATAACGGGCAACTCTTTTTCAGCAGCTAACCATTTGGCTGGCGCTAAAGCTAAACTCTTGGCAAGTTGCCAGGCTTTGTCTTTTGTTGAGGTGTGATGGGCAACAAAACCGTTGTCCACTAAGTAGTGCCTAACAGAATTTAGTGACGGTAGTACTAATAGCGTTAATAGCAGTATTGCCAGTAGACAAACTTTTCTCTCATGTGGAGTAAATCGCTGTTTTGGTGGGTCTAAACGCATAGTTATACCCCAGCGATATTATGTTGCTCGAGTAAAGAAACATTAATACCTGAAAACTCTTTATTAAGTGCTGATATAAATTGGTCGATTTGTTGTTCATTGCGCACGGCAATAAAAAATGTAGCGTCAAACTGGGTGTTTGTTACGTCAATTCGCCTTAATTCAATACGTTCAACATGTTGCTCTAGTATAGATTTAAGTGTGCTTACTAGGGTCGTTTGTTGGTAACCCTCCTCACAAATATGATTGAGAGAGAGAAACAAGCCGTTTTCTACTGTGTTGCTGTCATCACGTTTTTTTACCAGGGTGATTAGGATAAGAGTAACGATACAGGAGAGTATCGCTGCCAAAGTTTGTCCAGCGCCTACCGCTACCGCAACAGCAATATTTAAAAACAGATACAACAGTTCTTCTGGCTCCTTAATAGGTGTACGAAAGCGTACAATAGAAAGAGCCCCTACTAAACCTAATGCTAATGCTAGTGATGCTAGTAATGCTTGAATTATCCTCTATTATAATTTTTT
>JALJPA010000378.1 GCA_022969215.1 Colwellia sp.
ATTCAATCACCTAAAATAGACGATGAAATCATTACCGCCCATATAACGTATCGTCCTTATGGTAGCTTAGGTTTACATGCGGCACTCGTTTTTACCGATATGAAAAACCATGAAATCAATGACATCGGTAAAGTAATGGCGAAATCTAGCGGTATCGAGCTATTTAGTGCTTATCGTTTTGATAATGATATTTCTTTGATCGTCGGTTATAACTCGTTAAAAGATAATTCAAATACCTTAGTTGCTTCAGCAAGTGATTATCACCTAAAGTATTTTATTTTAAGTGCTAAATATCATTGGGATGATGACTTCTATCTTTATATTGAAAGTAAGATTGATGACTCAACCTTGGTTGCGCAAGGTAGTACCGCAGCTGAAAATGCTACCGGTGTTGGCATGATGTTTGTGTTCTAATATGGCTGATAATAGTATTCACTATGTATTGAAAAGATAAGTCGACTTGTCTGATAAATGCATAATGCTATTGCTTAAAATCTCTATCGGTATTGGACTATGTCTGTTACTGCTAGGGATTTATTTTCATCTTCACAGTGATTATATGGCATCACTAGGTGTCACCGGCATTCTCATTAGCGCCACGTGTTTTGCCTTTGGTATGGTTTTTTCTTTACCCACTAAAATGTATTTGACCTTTCTTTTAATGAAACGAGAAGCCGAGCAACGAGCCAAAAAATCTAAAAAACCTCAAGATTAACTACTGGCAACCCTTATATCGCATTTATTGATAAAAAAGCCACTATTTCTGCTACCGAAAGCTACCTAAGTATGAGTTTTCGTGTAAAATCAGTCCCATTTTTACTATTTCACTTAGTCTAATAATAAATGACTTACTCATCGGCGCTTGTTTTCATCGGCCCAGTCGAGTCAATTCGTTTATTAACCCCCTATTAGAGGAAATCATGAGCTTAGACACCACCACTATAGATGCTATTGTTGCACAGGCAGAAGTTGCCATTGCAGAAGCATCAGATTCAACTGCACTTGATCAAGTGCGCGTTAACTTTTTAGGGAAGAAAGGTTTATTTACCGAGCAAATGAAAGGCTTGGGTAAATTACCAAAAGAAGAAAAGCCTAAAATGGGACAAGTAATTAATATTGCTAAACAAGCAGTACAGAAATTACTTAACGACCGTGGTGAATTATTACGTGCCCAAGAAATTAAAGAAAAACTAGCGGCAGAGTCTATTGATGTTACTTTGCCTGGTCGTGGTACACAAATCGGTGGTTTACACCCGGTAACTCGTACCATCGCTCGTATTGAAAGTTTCTTTGGTGATTTAGGTTTTGAAGTTAAAGCCGGTCCAGAAGTTGAAGATGATTATCACAACTTTGATGCCTTGAATATTCCTGAGCATCACCCAGCACGTCAAGATCATGATACTTTCTATTTCAATCCAAAATTAGTATTACGTACACAAACATCAGGTGTACAAATCCGTACTATGGAAGTTGAAAAGCCGCCACTACGCATTATCTCGCCAGGTAAAGTGTACCGTAATGATTATGATCAAACACATACACCAATGTTTCACCAAGTTGAAGGCTTGATGGTTGATAAAGACGTGAGCTTTACTCACCTTAAAGGCATTTTGCATGACTTCTTGCATCACTTCTTTGAAGAAGAAGTAGAAATCCGCTTCCGTCCTTCATATTTCCCTTTCACTGAACCTTCTGCTGAAGTAGATATCATGGGTAAAAATGGTAAATGGTTAGAAGTGTTAGGTTGCGGCATGGTACATCCAAATGTTTTACGTAGTGTTGGTATCGATCCAGAAGTTTACACCGGTTTTGCCTTTGGTATGGGTGTTGAGCGTTTAACTATGTTGCGTTATGGCGTAAATGATTTACGTGCATTCTTTGAAAACGATCTTCGCTTCTTAAAACAGTTCAAGTAGGAAAACTCATAATGAAATTTAGTGAATCTTGGTTACGTGAGTGGGTTAATCCTGCACTTTCTTCTGATGAATTAGCACATCAAATTACTATGGCTGGCCTAGAGGTTGACGGTGTTGACCCAGTAGCTGGTGAGTTTAGTGGTGTTGTTATTGGTGAAGTGGTTGAATGTGGACCTCACCCAGATGCGGATAAGTTACAAGTAACAAAAATTAGTTTAGGTGATTACAGTTCAGCTACGGTTGAAAAAGGCGAGTTAATTGATATCGTCTGTGGCGCTAAAAATTGTCGCAAAGGCTTAAAAGTTGCGGTAGCCACTGTAGGCGCAGTATTACCCGGCGATTTTAAAATTAAAAAAGCAAAATTACGTGGTGTACCTTCATTTGGTATGTTGTGTAGTGAGTCTGAAATTGGTTTAGCTGATGATTCTGCTGGCATCATGGAACTAGCAGCAGATGCGCCAGTAGGCACATGTGTTCGTGAATATTTAGATTTAAACGACGTTACCATTGATGTTGATTTAACCGCTAACCGTGGTGATTGTTTAGGTATCAAAGGTTTAGCCCGTGAAGTAGGTGTATTGAACTCGCTTGAAGTTACTGAGCCAGTGATTACCAAAGCTACGCCAACTATTGATGATGCTTTAACTATCAATGTTGAAGCGAATGAAGCATGTCCGCGCTACTTAGGTCGTGTTATCAAGGGTATTAACCCAAGTGCAACGACGCCATTGTGGATGGTAGAAAAGCTTCGTCGCTGTGGTACTCGTGCAATCGACCCAGTTGTTGATGTTACCAACTATGTGTTGTTAGAGCTTGGTCATCCAATGCATGCCTTCGATTTAGCTAAACTAGACGGCGGCGTTAACGCAAAAATTACCGTACGTTTTGCTAATAAAGAAGAAAAGTTAACTTTATTAGATGAAAAGGAAGTAACCCTAAAAGAAGGTACTTTAGTTATTGCTGATGAGAAAAAAGCATTAGCTATGGCCGGTATCTTTGGTGGTATCGAGTCAGGTGTTACCACTAACACCACTGATATCTTTTTAGAAAGTGCTTTTTTTGCGCCATTAGCCATCTTAGGTAAAGCCCGTCAATACGGTTTACATACTGATGCC
>JALJPA010000379.1 GCA_022969215.1 Colwellia sp.
ATAATCGCTGGTGGCATTGATTTGTCTAAAAAAGGGCATGGCAACGTATACCGCAATGGGGGCCACGACAATAATCATCCAAATACCAATTAAGACTAACCAATTGGTTTGATAGACCATAGCCGGCAGGGCGACATAAGTGAGTGAGCTTAGCATAGTGGCATAGATGGAACAGGCGGCAGCCCACCAAGGAATAGATTGGCCACCCCTGAAATAATCATCGGTATTTTTATTCTTAAACATAAAGAACAGGCCAATCAACACGACACCCAATAAATAGACTACTAGTACCGCCATATTCACCCAGCCAAAATCTTTTTCAGGTTGCTTAAGTGATACCTGCCAAAGCTGTAGTGGTCCCTGATTATCAACAGAACGATTTAATGAAAAAATTTCCCCGTTAGCTGAAGTTACGCTTTCACTAATATAGTGCGCTGAGTTTTTTAACTGCTCATTAGCCCGGGCATTTTCATAATTAATGTTAATGGCTAGATACTGGGTCCAACTATTAGTAATGGCATTGAATGATAAGGTATTACCCTGATTGGTAAATGCTAAAATATGAGATTGACCTAGTGTGCTTAAGCTATTAATTCGTGTATTGAGTTTATCTTTAGCAATAGTGATATCACCAAGTGATTGCCATTGCTCAGCTGAACTATTAGCTGAATTATTCGATGAGGGCAGAGCTGCGGGGTCAAACTTCCAATGATTGGTAAGTGCGAACAACTCGCCTTGGTTAGCAAGGTATCCTTCGGAGAATTGATAACCACCGATAGCAAAAATCTTCTTACCACTACCATCATTCTGCACCGCTAATTGTATCGCGTTTTGGTAAGGTTTATGCCTGCTTGCTACAGGCAATGCCGCTAGAGTTTGCCATGAGTTTTTAGTGGAAAAATAATCTATATCACTTTTATTCGTAGATAATCGCCCGTCAGTATTTACTAAGCTACTGAGGTCCAAAGAATAAAATTGATTGTTAGCGTCAGAGCCTGTTAATACATACAGAATATTACTAATGATGACAGCTGACGGTGATATAGCTGCTTTAGGTAAAGCGGGTAAAGGGTAACTTTGTAGTGTTTTTGATGAGGCTTGCCAACTTAACAAATTAACTAAGGCGGTTGCCTCTTGCTTGGCTATACCACCAATAACAAGCGTTGCACCATGAAAGTTGCTTGTTGCCGCATAAGCTCTGTTACCTTGTTCAGCAGTAAAGTAAGTAGATAAAGTTTTTTCGCCACTAACTATGAACAGCGTGTCTGCTTGACTGCTGTTAGCAATTAAATTCTCAGCGATAAAAGGCGGTTTGTTTTCAGCAAGCTTAGAGGTAAATCCTGAAGAAATGAGCATACTGTCATTTTGTTTACTGATAAAAGCGCCATGGCCAATATTTAGTGGCTTAGATGGCACTGACTTTATTTTTTGCCAATTCATGCGAGTATCGGCAGTTGATAATAGCGGTATCATTAACATCATAACGATCGCTAACTTTAACATCTTGGTAATCATATGGACTCAAGTGGTATTGTTTTGTGCTGTATACCTGTTATACCACTTGTGTTTTGGTAATGCTATAAAAACATCCAATAGATTTGATGTTTTCTCTACAGTTTTTGTATGTGTTCTGCACTAAAAATATCCTGCTATTGAAAAGTAACCAATAAAAAAGGCTACCTAGTGGTAGCCTTTTTTGATGATACTCATCTATAAAATAAATCAGTTAACAATATAGAGAAATGAGTTTCTACTCAGAGTAATATTGGTCAAACACATACTGTATATGTTGAGTAAGCTTCTTATCCGCACCCTCAACATCACCATTTTTAATGCACTCTACGATATCAACATGATCTTGGTGGCTTTTAGCGTTGAGCTTTTTGGCATTTGTTTTTGCCGGTCTGGCATCAATAACCCAATCAACCAGCGCTTGATGAATTGCTAAAAATATTGGATTACCCGGTATAGAGGCAATTACCCGATGGAAGTAAATATCTGTTTTTTTAAATTGGCTGTCATTATTGATAGCCTTACTATTTAATTCCAGCGCTTTTTCTAACTCTCCAATTTGCTCCTTGGTAGCAAATTCAGCTGCATGGCGTACTAAGCTTGATTCAAAGAAGCTTCTCAATTGGTCAAAATACTGTAAACCATTTGGTTGAGTTAAAAAATCTTTCGACATGCCAGACAGCTCAGAGATAATGGTATCTGGTGAGGGACGTGTCACTCTAGTTCGCTCACCACTGCTAATTTTTACTAAACCTTTACGCGCAAGTGCTGATAAAGCATCACGAATAGAAGGTCTACCAACACCAAACGCAGCCATTAATTCTCTTTCAGAGGGCAGTGCATCTCCTTCAGCAATTTCGCCTTGACGGATCATCATCTCCAACTCTTCTTCAACAGTTTCAGATAATTTTTTTCTTTCAACGGGACGTTTAATAGTAATTGGCATGTCTAGCTCCTTAATACAGTATCGATTATGTGTTTACCTATTTTGCTATTATACCAATGCAATAAATAATGTATACGAAATTATTCATATTGATTGAAAATTATACATTTTTACAAAATTGTCTTGTTAATAATAAAGATTGAATGATTGGTGTACCTGTTATACCATTCTGGCAGTTTTTGACTTTTAGCACTGTGTATTTATGAAAAACCATCTGAAAAAAACACTTTTCTATGGCAGTGATGGCCAACAGTTCGGCCACCTCTATAAGCCTGAGCCAAAAATTAATTTTGCCGAAAGCATGCCTGTCGTTATTGTTATCCATGGTGGTTACTGGAAAGACAACCATAGCCTAGACACTTATGCGACTATCGCCATTGTTGATTATTTACAAGGCTTTGACGTCGCCATATGGAATCTAGAATCTCGCCGTAGGGAGGCAGTAGGTGAAAGTAGGAAAGCCCCATGG